>NZ_JBFATS010000004.1:0-179838 GCF_040678435.1 Streptomyces sp. NPDC052682
GCCCGGTTACATTCCGAACCCGGAAGCTAAGCCTTACAGCGCCGATGGTACTGCAGGGGGGACCCTGTGGGAGAGTAGGACGCCGCCGAACAATTCTTGGGAAAACCCCGCATCCATGTGATGCGGGGTTTTCTGCGTTTAGGGTGCATGAGGGGGCCGAGCCCCCTTCCTGCTACAGACGTCCCGCCATTTTCAGGGCCAGATACGCGTCGGCCAGAGCCGGCGCGAGGTCCTCGGGGGTCGCGTCCACGACCGTGACGCCGTGGCGGCGGAGCTGCTCCGCTGTGCGATGCCGCTCCGTCTGGGCCTGAGCCGCGGCTGCAGCGTCGTACACGGCGTCCGTGTTTCCGCGTGCCTTGGCCATCCGAGCGATGTGGGGGTCTGCCACCGAGGCCAGCAGGACCGTATGGCGCTGGGTGAGCTGGGGGAGGACAGGGAGCAGGCCCTCCTCGATGGGGGCCGCGTCCAGGGTGGTGAGCAGCACGATCAAGGAGCGGCGGGGGGCCGTACGCAGGGCTGTGGCGGTGAGGCCGCGGGCGTCTGTCTCGACGAGCTCGGGTTCGAGCGTGGCCATCGCGTTGACCAGGGACGGGAGTACGTCGCCGGCCGTGCGGCCTTGGACGAGGGCGCGGATGCGGCGGTCATAGGCGAGGAGGTCGACGCGGTCGCCGGCGCGGGAGGCCAGGGCGGCCAGGAGCAGGGCCGCGTCCAGGGAGGCGTCCAGGCGGGGGGCGTCGCCGACGCGGCCCGCCGAGGTGCGGCCCGTGTCGAGGACCAGGAGGATGTGGCGGTCGCGTTCGGGGCGCCAGGTGCGGACGGCGACCGTGGACTGGCGGGCCGTGGCGCGCCAGTCGATGGAGCGGGTGTCGTCGCCGGGGACGTACTCGCGCAGGCTGTCGAACTCCGTGCCCTCGCCGCGGGTGAGGACGCTGGTGCGGCCGTCCAGCTCGCGCAGGCGGGCCAGTTTGGCGGGCAGGTGTTTGCGGCTGGTGAACGGCGGCAGGACCCGTACCGTCCAGGGCACCTTGTGGGTGCCCTGGCGGGTGAACAGGCCGAGTGGGCCGTACGAGCGGATCGTCACGCGGTCGGCCTGGCGGTCGCCTCGGCGGGTCGGGCGCAGGCGGGTGGTGACGCGGCGGCGTTCGCCGGGTGGGACCGTCACGCGGTGGCGGGAAGCCGCCGTCTCCGTGCCTGGCAGCCAGGTGCTGGGGGGCCAGGCGTCGCGCAGATGGGCGCGGAGCGGGCGGCGGGACGGGTTGGTGACGGTGAGGGTGACGTCCGCCGTGTCGCCGAGGCGGACGGAGGTGTCGCCGGAGCGGGTCAGGCCCAGGCGGCGTACGGGGGCCGCCAGGGCGAAGTCGCAGGCGCATGCCACGGCCAGCGGGGCGTTGACGGCCAGGATGCCCGTCCAGCCGGGTTCCCAGATACCGACGGGGAGTGAGCCTAGGGCCGCGAGGAGCGCGGCGCGTCCGGTGAGTGCCATCAGCGGGGAACCGGGACGTGGGACAGGACGGCGTTGATGACGGAGTCGGTCGTCACGCCCTCCATCTCCGCCTCCGGGCGCAGCTGGACGCGGTGGCGCAGGGTGGGCAGGGCCAGGGCTTTCACGTCGTCCGGGGTGACGTAGTCACGGCCGGTCAGCCAGGCCCAGGCGCGGGCGGTGGACAGCAGGGCCGTGGCGCCTCGGGGGGACACGCCGAGGGTCAGGGACGGCGACTCGCGGGTGGCGCGGCAGATGTCCACGACGTAGGCCGCGATCTCGGGGGAGACCGTCGTCTTGGCGACGGCCGTGCGGGCTGCCTCCAGGTCGGCCGCGGTCGCGACGGGGCGTACGCCGGCGGCGCGCAGGTCGCGCGGGTTGAAGCCTGCCGCGTGACGGGTGAGGACGTCGATCTCCTCCTGGCGGGAGGGGAGCGGGACGGTGAGCTTGAGGAGGAAACGGTCCAGCTGGGCCTCGGGGAGGGGGTAGGTGCCCTCGTACTCGACCGGGTTCTGGGTCGCGACGACCAGGAACGGGTCGGGGAGCCGGCGTGGGGTGCCGTCGACCGTGACCTGGCGTTCCTCCATGGCCTCCAGGAGGGACGACTGGGTCTTGGGCGGGGTGCGGTTGATCTCGTCGGCGAGGAGGAGGTGGGTGAAGACCGGGCCGGGCTGGAAGGAGAACTCGGCGGTGCGGGCGTCGTAGACCAGGGAGCCCGTGATGTCGCTGGGCATCAGGTCGGGGGTGAACTGGACGCGCTTGGTGTCGAGTTCGAGGGCGGCGGCGAGGGCGCGGACCAGGAGGGTCTTGGCGACGCCGGGGACGCCTTCGAGCAGGACGTGGCCGCGGCAGAGCAGGGCGACGACGAGGCCGGTCACCGCGGGGTCCTGGCCGACCACGGCCTTGGCGATCTCGGCGCGCAGGGACTCCAGGGAGGCTCGGGCGGTGCCCGGGTCCCCGGTCTGCCCGGCGTTGTCAGTGGTCGGGTCCATCATGGACGGCGTACCTCTCTTTCGAGGGCGTCGAGTCGGTCGGCGAGTGCGATGAGTGCCGCGTCGTCGCTGGGCGGCGGGCCGAAGAGGAGGGTGTGCAGGTCCTGCCCGGTGTCGTGCAGGTGGGCGGAGAGGGCGGGGAGCAGGGCCTCGGGCGCGTGCGCCTGGGCCACGGGGACGCCTACGAGGGGGGCGAGGCGGGTGCGGGTGGTGGAGCGCAGAGCGGCGGCCGCGCGGTCGCGGGCGGCCGCCTTGCGGTAGAGGCGGGCGCGGCCTTCGACGGTTTCGGAGGCGCGGATCGCGACGGGGAGTCTCTCGGGCACGAGGGGGCCGAGCCTGCGTGCCCGCCACAGGGCGGCCAGGGCTGCCGCGATGAACAGTTGCAGCGTGCCCCAGAGCCAGCCCGCCGGGAGCAGGTCGAACAAGCCGCGTTCGTCCCGGTCGAGGGCCGTGGCGTCGGCGAGTGAGGGGAGGTACCAGACCAGATGGGGGCGGGAGCCGAGGAGTTGGAGGGCGAGCGAGGCGTTGCCCCGCTCGTCGAGGCGGTCGTTGAGGAGGATGTCGGGCGCGCCGAGGACGACGGTGTCACCGTCTCCGGAGGCCTCCGGGAGACGCAGCAGGGTGGCCAGGCGCTCGCTGCGGTAGCACTGGTCGGCGTCGAGGTGGGTGGTGGTGTAGCGGACGCCGCCGGTGTCGGCGGAGCCCGCGCGTCGGGCGGCGGGCAGGTCGCAGCCGGGGGAGAGGGTCGTGTCGAGGCTGGTGGCCGGGTCGGCGGTGACGCCGGGGGCGAGGCGTTCGACGGAGGCGCTGCCGGCGGCGACCAGAACGGTCCGGCCGCCGGAGTCGGCGAACGCCGAGCGCAGCCGGGACTGCTGAGCGGGCGTCAGGAGGTCGGGTACGGCGACCAGGAGGGTGGTGTCATGGCCCGGCGCGGCGGCCGCCTGGTCGAGGGTGGTGACCACGCGGGTGTCCACGCCCCGGTCGGCGAGGAGTTGGGCGACGGCGCGGCTGCCGTAGGGGTCGGCGGAGCGCGGGTCGAGTTCGCCGTGGCGGGCGTCGGACCGGACGACCGCGATCGCGACGGCCCCGACGAGGAGCAGGACGAGGGCGAGCACGATGCCTCGCGCACGGGTCCACAGCCGGCGGGCGGTGGGCGAGGCCGAGGTGGAGGGGAGGGTGGCCTCGGTGGTCATCCGGCGGCTCCCTGGCGGGTCGTGCTGTGGGTGGTGGCGGTGGCCAGGTGGGGCTTGGCCCGCTCCAGGTCGCGGTCGAGGTCGGCGATGCGGTGGTACGCCTGCTCGGTCGCGGACCGGCCGCCGTATGTGACGTCGTCGAAGTCCCGGGCGGCGGCGCGCAGTCGGTCGGTGTGGCCGGGCAGGGCGTGGCCGGCCTCCGCGGCGGCCTCGTCGGCGGTGCGGCCGGGGCGGACGTCGAGCAGGGCGCGTTCCTCCAGGGCGCGGACGATGGCGCGCATGCGTTCCTGGAGGGCCTGGCTCCAGTGGCCCTGGGCGGCGTGTGCCTCGGCGGCCGCGCGGTGTTCGGCGGCGCTGCGGGGGCGGTCGTCGAACAGGGCGGGGGCGGAGGTGGGCTGGCGGCGTGGGGTGCCCAGGCGCCACCACAGGGCGCCCAGGACCGCGACGACGGCCAGGACGATGACGACCAGGCCGAACGTGCCGCCGGGGGCCGCGTGGGAGGCGGTGTCGAGCAGGTCGCCGACCCAGTCCCAGAAGGCGTTGAGGGCGCGCTGGAACAGGCTGGGGTCGTTCTCGTGGTACATGCGCCTGGACAGTTCGCGCCGGGCCGCCTCCCGCGCGGGGTCGCGTGGGAGGGTGAGGGGCGGCTCGTCGCTCGAACGGGTCAGCGACAGCACGGTGGTGCCGTCGGTGCGCAGCACCGCCCGTACGGCGATGTCCGGCACCGTGCTGAGAACTCCCCCCGCCGAGATCACGCCATCAGCTCCTCGGGGTGGTGCCGGGGGCGTCCGAGCCGTAGCCCTGGACGCCGGCGGCGCGGGCGAGCTCCAGGTCGAGGGCCTCGCGGCGGATGCGCTGGTCGATGTAGAGGAGCACGGTGACGCCCGCGGTGATCGGGAAGGTGATCGTGGAGCCGATCACCGAGCCGATGCCGCTGACGACGAGGAACGTCCAGCCGATGTCGCCGGCGCCGTTGAGGAATCCGGCGATGCCGTCACCGCTGAGGGCGGCGGCGAGGAAGGTGAACGGGATGACGATGATCGAGGCGACGATGTTCGCGATGAACGTGGCGAGCAGCTGAATGCCGAAGATGCGCCACCAGGAACCGCGGACCAGCTTCGTGGAGCGGCTCATCGCCTTCGTGATGCCCTGCTTCTCCAGCATCAGCGCGGGCGAGGCCAGCGAGAAGCGGATCATCAGCCACAGCGCGACGACGCCGGTGCCGAGCATGCCGAGGATGGCGAGGGCGAGACCGGCTCCGCCGCCGCCCGCGACGGTCACCAGGATGCCGGGCAGGGAGCCCGCGGCGACGGTGCCCGCGGCGACGAGCAGCAGCAGGAAGATCAGCCCGAACAGCCGGGGGATCCGGGGCCGGGCGTCGCGCCAGGCCTCGCCGAGGGTCACCGACTTGCCGAGCACCGCGCGGCTGGTGACCGTGGTGAGCAGGGCGGTCGCGACCACGGTGCCGATGAGGGAGATCAGGAAGACGGCACCGGAGCTGAGCAGGGCGTCGCCCATGGCGCGGCTGAGTTCGTCGAGGCTGGCGCTCGGGTCGTTCAGGGCGTCGGTGCGGGTCTGGTCCAGGACGAGGCCCTGGAACAGCACGGCGACGACCTCGGTGAGGACGGCGACGGTCAGCGAGATGCCCAGGACCGTGCGCCAGTAGGTGCGCATGGTGGAGACGGCGCCGTCGAGGATCTCGCCCACGCCGAGCGGGCGGAGCGGGATGACGCCGGGCTTGGCGGCGGGCGGGGGTCCGCCCCAGCCGCCTCCCCAAGCGCCGTGACCGGCAGGGCCGCCGTAGCCTCCGGGGCCGCCGTAGCCTCCGGGGCCGGCGGGTGGCTGGGTGCCCCAGCCCGGGCCGGGCGGTGGGGGCGGCGGGGCCTGGCCGGGCGCGGGGCCGGTGGGGCCGGTGGGCGCGGACCACTGGCCGGGTGGCGGCTGCTCCTGGGACCACTTCACGCCCGGGCCCTGCGGGGCCTGGCCGGACTGGTCCGGCTGGTCCGAGGGCGGCCGGCCCGGTCGGTCGGCGGGCTCGGCAGGGCCGGACACGCCCGGGTTCTGCCCGTCGGACGGGGCGGATCCGGGCGATGCCCAGCCCGGAGTGTCGTTCATCGTCGCTCCTTCACGGTGCCCGTCCGCGGTCGCGGCGGCAGGTTGGCAGCCATCGTGCCATGGGGTGGTCATGGGCGGACCGGGCGAGGTAGGCGCTGCGTACCTTCAATTGTCCGCGGAAAAAGGGGCAGACTGACCGCATGGCTGATCAGTACGCGCACAGCGGCGAGGACAAGCGGCCGACCGACCTCCCGGCGATCCGCTGGGAAGAGCCCCCGGAGGGTCCCGTTCTGGTTCTCCTCGACCAGACGAGGCTGCCGGCCGAGGAGGTGGAACTCGTCTGTACGGATGCGTCCGCGCTGGTGGAGGCGATCAGGTCGCTCGCCGTGCGCGGGGCGCCCCTGCTCGGCATCGCGGGGGCGTACGGCGTCGCGCTCGCCGCCGCGCGGGGGTTCGAGGTGGACGACGCCGCCGACGCGCTGGCGGGCGCCCGCCCGACCGCGGTGAACCTCGCCGTCGGGGTGCGCCGCGCTCACTCCGCCTACCAGACGGCGCTGGCCAAGAGCGGTGATCCCCGGCAGGCGGCCGGGGCCGCCCTGGAGGCGGCACGGCAGCTGCACCGCGAGGACGCCGAGGCCAGTGCCCGGATGGCCGAGCACGGGCTGGCGCTGCTGGACGAGTTGCTGCCGGCCGGCGGGCACCGGATCCTGACCCACTGCAACACCGGGTCGCTGGTCTCGGGCGGTGAGGGCACGGCGTTCGCGGTGGCGCTCGCCGCGCACCGGGCCGGGCGGCTGCGGCGGCTGTGGGTCGACGAGACGCGTCCGCTGCTCCAGGGCGCCCGCCTCACGGCGTACGAGGCGGCGCGCAGCGGCATGGCGTACACGCTGCTCACCGACAACGCGGCGGGCTCGCTGTTCGCGGCCGGTGAGGTGGACGCGGTGCTGATCGGGGCGGACCGGATCGCGGCCGACGGCTCGGTGGCGAACAAGGTGGGGAGCTATCCGCTGGCGGTGCTCGCGCGGTACCACCATGTGCCGTTCATCGTGGTGGCGCCGGTGACGACGGTGGACCCCGACACGCCCGACGGGGCGTCCATCGAGGTGGAGCAGCGGCCCGGGCACGAGGTGACCGAGGTGATGGCGCCGCAGGTGCCGATGGCCGGTACGGAGGCCGTCGGCGGGATCCCGGTGGCGCCGCTGGGGACGCAGGCGTACAACCCGGCGTTCGACGTGACCCCGCCGGAGCTGGTGACGGCGATCGTCACCGAGGAGGGCGCCGTGTCGCCGGTGACCGCCGAGGCGCTGGCCGAGCTGTGCGCCCGGTCACGGCATGTGACGTCCGGTTGACGCGGCGGCGTCGTCCGGCGGCGACGAGGGCGGACCGTCCCCGCGGCTGCGGGCGAGGGCAGACAGTGGCGATGCCGTACGACTATCGTCACTGGCCAGTGAGGTGTCTCACCACTGCCTTCGCCACCGTTATGAGAATGGGATGATGTCGTTTATGAAGGGACGAGTCCTTGTCGTCGACGACGACAGCGCACTGGCCGAGATGCTCGGCATCGTGCTGCGGGGTGAGGGTTTCGAGCCGTCTTTCGTCTCCGACGGCGACAAGGCGCTGGCCGCGTTCCGGGAGACCAAGCCCGACCTGGTGCTGCTCGACCTGATGCTGCCCGGCCGGGACGGCATCGAGGTGTGCCGCCTGATCAGGGCGGAGTCCGGGGTGCCGATCGTGATGCTGACGGCCAAGAGCGACACCGTCGATGTCGTGGTGGGCCTGGAGTCGGGTGCCGACGACTACATCGTCAAGCCGTTCAAGCCGAAGGAGCTGGTCGCCCGTATCCGGGCGCGGCTGCGCAGGTCGGAGGAGCCGGCGCCGGAGCAGCTGTCCATCGGTGACCTCGTCATCGACGTGGCCGGTCACTCCGTGAAGCGGGACGGGCAGTCGATCGCGCTGACGCCGTTGGAGTTCGACCTGCTGGTGGCGCTGGCGCGCAAGCCGTGGCAGGTGTTCACCCGCGAGGTGCTGCTGGAGCAGGTGTGGGGCTACCGCCACGCGGCGGACACCCGCCTGGTCAACGTGCATGTGCAGCGGCTGCGTTCCAAGGTCGAGAAGGACCCGGAGAAGCCCGAGATCGTGGTGACCGTCCGTGGTGTCGGCTACAAGGCAGGACCGAGCTGACGTGTCCGGGGACAGTGCCGCTTCGGCGCCCGGCCGGTCCGGGGCCCGCGCGGAGCGGCCTGTCGGCCGGACGGCGCAGGGTTCCCGCTGGTCCCGGCTCCTGGAGAGCGGGCTGCTGCAGGGCGGGGTCCAGGGCAGTCCGGTCATCCGCCTGTTCGTGCGGTGGGTGCGCCGGCCGCTGCTGCCCGTCATGCGGCTGTGGCGGCGCAACATCCAGCTCAAGGTCGTCGTCACCACGCTGCTGATGTCGCTGGGCGTGGTGCTGCTGCTCGGCTTCGTCGTCATCGGGCAGGTCCGCAACGGTCTGCTGGACGCCAAGGTGAAGGCGTCCCAGAGCCAGGCCACCGGCGGGTTCGCGGTGGCCGTGCAGAAGGCCGAGGAGGCGGCGAGCGGCACCGGCGACGACGGCAGCACGGTGGACGGCCGGCCCGCGCAGAACGTCAACACGTGGCTGAGCGACCTCGTCGAGTCCCTCTCCAGCGGCGGCCAGGGCGCCTTCGACGTGGTGACCCTGCCCGCGGACGACGAGAGCGGCGGCGGGCGCGGGCCGCGCGCGTCCGGGTTCGTCGATCCGACGGCCAGCATCCCCAAAGCCCTGCGCGCGCAGGTCAACCACAGCACCGTGGCGGCCCAGAGCTACACGCGGATCATCTACAGCAACGGCAAGGACTCCCAGCCGGCGCTGGTCATCGGCAAGCAGGTCAGCGACCCCAACAGCGACCGGTACGAGCTGTACTACCTCTTCCCGCTCAGCCAGGAGGAGAAGTCGCTGAGCCTGGTCAAGGGCACGCTGGCGACCGCGGGGCTGTTCGTCGTCGTGCTGCTCGGGGCCATCGCCTGGCTCGTCGTACGGCAGGTCGTCACGCCGGTGCGGATGGCCGCGGGGATCGCCGAGCGGCTGTCCGCCGGCAAGCTCCAGGAGCGGATGAAGGTCACCGGCGAGGACGACATCGCGCGGCTCGGCGAGGCCTTCAACAAGATGGCGCAGAACCTGCAGCAGAAGATCAGCCAGCTGGAGGACCTGTCGCGGATGCAGCGCCGGTTCGTCTCCGACGTGTCGCACGAGCTGCGTACGCCGCTGACGACCGTACGGATGGCCGCGGACGTCATCCACGAGGCGCGGGAGGACTTCGACCCGGTGACCGCGCGGTCGGCGGAGCTGCTCGCCGACCAGCTCGACCGGTTCGAGTCGCTGCTCGCGGACCTGCTGGAGATCAGCCGGTTCGACGCGGGCGCGGCGGCGCTGGAGGCCGAGCCGATCGACCTCAGGGACGTCGTGCGGCGGGTGGTCAGCGGGGCCGAGCCGCTCGCGGAGCGCAAGGGCACGCAGATCAAGGTCGTGGGGGACCAGCAGCCGATCGTCGCCGAGGCCGACGCCCGGCGTGTGGAGCGCATCCTGCGCAACCTCGTCGTCAACGCGGTCGAGCACGGCGAGGGACGGGACGTCGTCGTCAAGCTCGCGGCGGCCGGCGGGGCGGTCGCCGTCGCGGTGCGCGACTACGGGGTCGGGCTCAAGCCGGGCGAGGCGACCCGGGTCTTCAGCCGCTTCTGGCGGGCCGACCCGGCACGCGCGCGTACCACGGGCGGTACGGGCCTGGGGTTGTCGATCGCCCTGGAGGACGCGCGGCTGCACGGCGGCTGGCTGCAGGCGTGGGGCGAGCCGGGCGGCGGCTCGCAGTTCCGGCTGACCCTGCCGAGGACCGCGGACGAGCCGCTGCGGGGTTCCCCGATACCGCTGGAGCCCAAGGACTCGCGGCGCAACCGCGGCGGCCTGACCGACGCCGGTGTGCCGCGGGGCGGGGGCGAGAAGTCCGCGACCGTTCCGGCACAGCAGCCGTCCGGACACGGGTCCCTGCGGGCGGCCCGGGACCCGATCGTGCCGCGCCCGGCGGCCGCCGCGCCCGTGGCCGATCCGACGGCGCTGCCCGGCAACGGCGCCCGCGTGGTGCCGCGCCCGGTCTCGGGCGCCCGGCGGCCGGACGACCCGTCCGGGGCTGCTGCAGCGGCGACGGGCTCCGAACCGACCCAGGAGGGCTCCGGCGGCGCCTCGGAGCCTGACGACGAGAACACCGGGCGCCGGGACGTGGACAGGCATGGGGAGGCATCGCGTGGGCGCTGACCGGGAGGGGGCGCGCCGACGGGCACGGGCACGCGCGCTGGCGTACGCCGCCTGTGGTGCCGTACTGCTGGCCGGGTGCGCCTCGATGCCCGACAGCGGGGATCTGCAGGGTGTCGAGTCCACGCCCCGGCAGGACACGCAGGTGCGGGTGTTCGCCATTCCGCCCGGCGAGGACGCCAAGCCCCAGCAGATCGTGCAGGGCTTCCTGGAGGCGCTGACCAGCGACGATCCGGACTACCGGACGGCACGGCAGTACCTGACGCCGGCGGCCGCCAAGGCGTGGCGGCCGGAGCTGTCCACCACGGTGCTGACGGACGGCCCGAGCACCGAGGCCGACAGCCCGGGGACCCGGGAGGACTCCGACGAGTACTCGTTCACGCTGACGGGGACCAGGGTGGCCACGGTCGACGCGCAGCAGGCGTACGCCCCCGCCACGGGCTCCTACAGCAGCAACATGCACCTCACGCGGGACAAGAAGACCCGCCAGTGGCGGATCGACGCGCTGCCGCAGGGCATCGTCATGGGGAAGACGGACTTCCAGCGCAACTACACGTCCGTCAACAAGTACTACTTCGCCTCCGACAGCGCGACGGGCGGCACGATGGCGCAGCCCGTGGCGGTCGCCGATCCGGTGTACGTACGCGAGCGGGTCGACCCGATGATGCAGGTCGTGCGCTCCCTCCTCAACGGGCCCACAAGGCGGCTCGGGTCCGCGGTCCGGTCGAGCTTCCCCGCCGGTACGGCACTGGCGAAGGGCGTCACCTCGCTGACGCTCGACGAGCGGAGCAAGCTGACCGTGCCCCTCAACGGCAAGGCGGCCGGTGTCGGCACCGAACAGTGCCACGAGATGGCCGCCCAGCTGCTGTTCACGCTGCGCGGCCTGCCGCCCGCGGTCGACGAGGTCGACCTGCGGGCGGGCGGGGCGCAGCTGTGCTCGCTCACCGAGGCGCGGACCGCCTCGGTGGCCGCCCGCGGGTCGGTGCAGCACCCCGAGTACCTGTACTGGCTCGACCCCAAGCACCGGCTGGTGCGCATCCCGGCGGACAGCGACAGCACGGAGGCGGACCCGGTGCCCGGGCCCCTGGGCGACGGGCGCGCCGCGCTGCGCTCGGTGGCCGTCTCGCGGGACGAGCACACGGCGGCCGGGGTGAGCCTCGACGGCGCCAAGCTGTACGTCGAGCCGCTGGTGAAGGACGGTGCCCTTGAGGATTCCGTACTGAGCAGCCGGGGCAGGAGCGAGGACGACCGGCTCTCGACGCCCAGCTGGGACCCGCAGGGCGATGTCTGGGTGGCCGACCGCAATCCCCAAGATCCCCGGCTGCTCCTGCTGGAGCGGGGTGAGGGAGAGCCGATTCAGGTGCGCGTACCGGGCCTGAAGGGGCGGGTCGAGGACGTACGCGTGGCCGCCGACGGGGTGCGCATCGCGCTGGTCGTGGAGGACGACGGCAAGCGGTCCCTCGTCATCGGGCTGATCAGGCGGGCCCACAAGCCGGACGGCAGGCCGGACGTCACCGTGGTCGATCCGCGGTCCGCCACGCCGGAGCTGGAGCAGGTCACCGCCATGTCGTGGGCCGGCGACAGCCGGCTCGTGGTGGTCGGCAGCGAGCACCGGGGGGTGGAGCAGATGCGGTACGTGCAGGTGGACGGGTCGACCCCGGAGGTGCCGGCTCCGGCGGCCCTGAGCAGCGTGAAGGAGGTCACCGCCTCCGGGGACGACGGGTTGCCGCTGGTGGCGTACTCGGCGGACGGGATCGTACGGCTGCCGTCCGGCGCGCAGTGGCAGAAGGTGACGAAGGGGACGGCGCCGGTCTATCCGCGGTGAGCGGTGCCTTCGAGCAGTGGTCCGGGAGCGGCTGCTTCCGCCGGGGTGAGATCCCGGCGGGGCGGCCGCTTCTGGCGTTCGGTCGGGGTGCTCATCCGCGTGGGGGAAGGGGCGGCGGTTTTCCACAGACGGTTTTCCACAGGGGTGGCCGGGCGGGGCCGGTGGGGGCACAGTGGTGGCCATGCGGGGGTGGTGGCAGGAGCTGACCGACCTGGTGCTGCCGGCCGAGTGCGCGGGGTGCGGCAGGGCTCGTGCGGTGCTCTGCCCGCGGTGCCGGGACGTCCTGAGCGGGGCCGTGCCGCGCCGGGTGCGGCCGGTTCCGGAGCCGCGCGGGCTGCCGGCGGTGTACGCGGCGGCCCGGTACGCGGACGAGACGCGGGCGGTGCTGCTGGCCCACAAGGAACGGGGTGCGCTGGCCCTGTCCGGCCCCCTCGGGGCGGCTCTGGCGTCAGCGGTGCGCACGGGGCTCGGGGAGCGAGGCGTGGCGGTGCGTCGCACGGCGGGTGCGCGGGTGCCCGTGCTGCTCGTTCCGGTGCCGTCGGCGCGCAGGGCGGTGCGGGCCCGGGGGCATGACCCGGCGCGGCGGATCGCCCTGGCGGCGGCGGGTGAGCTGCGGCGCGGCGGGGTGCCCGCGCGGGTGCTGACCGTGCTGCGGCAGCGGCGGGCCGTTGCCGACCAGGCGGGGCTCAACTCCCGTCAGCGGCTGGCCAATCTGGCGGGCGCGCTGGCGGTGGCGCCCGGCTGTGCCCGGCTGCTGCGGGACGGCCGGATCGTGCTGGTCGACGATCTGATGACCACGGGGGCGTCGCTGGCGGAGGCGGCCCGCGCCGTGCGGGCTGTGCTGCGGGAAGGGCGATCGGTGAGCGAGGGCGGGCGGGCGGCGCGGCTGGATCCGCGGGGACGGGTGGCCGACGGGGGCGGAGCGGGGCCGGTTTCGAATGGTGCGGTGACCGAGTCCGTGTACCTGGGTGAGACAGGGGAAGGCAGAGAGGAACGACACGACGGATCAAGGCGAGAGAGAGCGGTCCGGCGGGCCGGACGGCCGGGACCGGCGGGCGCGTACCCCGCCGGTGACGTGATCTGCGCAGCTGTGATCGCGTCTTCACCGGACTCTTTCGAAATGAACCGGAACTGACTGAGAACGTGGGTCGTTGCAGGTTATGAGACGGCCAATTCACCTGATCGGAGGTACGCCGCAGTAGAGGGTGACGACTTCCGTCCGGGCGAGATATGTTCGGTTGTGAGGGAAAGCCGCAGGCCACACCTCTCACTTCGGAATGCCGTGCCGCGGGTTTTGTGCAATCACCCGCGCCGGTGGAGTGGAGATCTCGCCCATGGGGGAGGAGGTGGGGAGTCACCGAGTCCGAGGTTCCGGGGCTGACCGGAATCTGGTGCGAAAGGGAGATGCTCCGCCACCGATGCGGAGTGATCCGGGAACGGAGTTCTGCGTGGACATCGTCGTCAAGGGCCGCAAGACCGAGGTGCCCGAGCGGTTCCGGAAGCACGTGGCCGAGAAGCTGAAGCTGGAGAAGATCCAGAAGCTCGATGGCAAGGTGATCAGCCTCGACGTCGAGGTGTCCAAGGAGCCCAACCCCCGACAGGCCGACCGCAGTGACCGAGTGGAGATCACGCTCCGCTCCCGCGGGCCGGTGATCCGGGCGGAGGCAGCGGCAAGCGATCCGTACGCGGCGCTCGACCTGGCGGCGGAGAAGCTGGAAGCCCGGCTGCGCAGGCAACACGACAAGCGGTTCTCGCGCCGTGGCGCGCGCCGGATCCCGGCCTCGGAGGTCGCCGACCACGTCCCGGGCGCGGCAACGCTCAACGGGATGGAGCTGGCCGCTCCTCGGGAGGAGGAGCAGGAAGCCGTCCCCACGAAGAAGATCGGCTCCCTGGAGATCAAGGGTGAAGGCCCCCTCGTCGTCCGCGAGAAGACTCACGTCGCAGCCCCGATGACCCTCGACCAGGCGCTCTACGAGATGGAACTGGTCGGGCACGACTTCTACCTCTTCGTCGACTCAGAGACGAAGGAACCCAGTGTCGTCTACCGACGGCACGCCTACGACTACGGCGTGATCCACCTCAGGACGGACACGATGGTCACCCACGCGCACTCCCCCGAGGCGGGCGGTGCGCTCGGCGGCTGACCGTGCCGCGTGACAGCACAGCCGGTGCCCCTGGAGCGCTCGTGCGCCCCCAGGGGCACCGGCGTGCGACCACTTCGCGCCCCGCACCGTCGCCCCGGTGCCATCCGGGCATGAAATCATGGCCGGACGGTCCAACCGGTGGGCCGTTGCCTTGGGTTGGCGATGGCTCAGGACCACAGGCCACAGCCTCAGGGGGAGGAACGATGGCGGACAGCTTCGGACCGATGCGTGACGAGGATGCCGACGACGGCGTCGTCGGCATGGGCCCGGAGGCGGGCTCGGAACGCAGAGAGCCGATCAGAGTGCTGGTCGTGGACGACCACGCGCTGTTCCGCCGTGGCCTGGAGATCGTGCTCGCGGCCGAGGAGGACATCCAGGTCGTGGGCGAGGCGGGCGACGGGGCCGAGGCCGTGGAGAAGGCCGCCGACCTGCTGCCGGACATCGTCCTGATGGACGTACGGATGCCCAAGCGGGGCGGGATCGAGGCGTGCACCTCCATCAAGGAGGTGGCACCCAGCGCCAAGATCATCATGCTGACGATCAGCGACGAGGAAGCCGACCTCTACGACGCGATCAAGGCGGGCGCGACCGGATATCTGCTCAAGGAGATCTCCACCGACGAGGTGGCTACCGCCATTCGCGCGGTCGCGGACGGGCAGTCGCAGATCAGCCCGTCCATGGCGTCGAAACTGCTCACCGAGTTCAAGTCGATGATCCAGAAGACCGACGAGCGCCGGCTCGTGCCCGCGCCGCGCCTGACGGACCGTGAGCTGGAGGTGCTCAAGCTCGTCGCCACCGGGATGAACAACCGGGACATCGCCAAGGAGTTGTTCATCTCCGAGAACACCGTGAAGAACCACGTGCGCAACATCCTGGAGAAGCTCCAGCTGCACTCCAGGATGGAGGCGGTGGTCTACGCGATGCGGGAGAAGATCCTCGAGATCAGGTGAGGGCCGCCGGTGACGGTCAGGCGGTCGCGCGGGCCAGTTCCCTGACGAGGGGCTCGCGCAGGTCCGGCGCGTCGACGCGCTCGACGCGGACGTCCGTGCAGTCCACCCAGCTCGCCGCCTCGACCAGGGCCTGCGCCACGGCCGGGACCGCTTTGGGGCCGTCCAGCGTGACCTGCCTGGCCACCAGGGTCCGGCCCTCGCGGGCCGGGTCCACGCGGCCGACCAGGTGGCCGCCGGCCAGGACCGGCATCGCGAAGTAGCCGTAGACGCGCTTGTGCTTGGGGACGTAGGCCTCCAGGCGGTGGCTGAAGCCGAAGATCCGCTCCGTGCGGGCCCGCTCCCAGATCAGGGAGTCGAAGGGGGACAGCAGCGTGGTGCGGTGGCGGCCGCGCGGGGATGTCTCCAGGGCGGCGGGGTCGGCCCAGGCCGGCCTGCCCCAGCCCTCGACCGTGACCGGCACCAGGCCGGAGTCGTCGATCACCGCGTCGACCTGCTCGCCCTTGAGGCGGTGGTAGTCGGCGATGTCCGCGCGGGTGCCGACGCCCAGCGCCTGTCCCGCCAGGCGGACCAGGCGGCGCAGGCACTCGGCGTCGTCCAGCTCGTCGTGCAGCAGCTCCTGCGGGACGGCGCGTTCGGCCAGGTCGTACACCCGCTTCCAGCCGCGGCGCTCCACGCAGACGACCTCGCCGTACATCAGCGCGCGCTCCACGGCGACCTTCGTGCCCGACCAGTCCCACCAGTCGTTCGTCTTCTTCGCGCCGCCCAGCTCCGTGGCCGTGAGCGGGCCCTCGGTGCGCAGTTGCTTGATGACCTGGTCGTAGACGCCCTCGGGGAGCTCGTGGTGCCAGTGCGGGCGGTCGCGGTAGGCGCGGCGGCGGAAGGCGAAGTGGGGCCACTCCTCGATGGGCAGGATGCAGGCGGCGTGGGACCAGTACTCGAAGGCGTGCGTGTCGCGCCAGTAGGCGTGCTCGACGGTCTTGCGGCCCACCGCGCCGAGGCGGGCGTAGGGGACCAGCTCGTGGGAGCGGGCCAGGACGGAGATGGTGTCGAGCTGTATCGCACCCAGGTGGCGCAGGACGCCTCGGACGCCGGCGCGGCGGTCGGGGGCGCCGAGAAAGCCCTGGGCCCGCAGGGCGATGCGGCGGGCCTCGTGTGCGGAGAGTTCTGCGGTGGGGCGCGGGGTCGTCATGGCATCGCACGATAGGGGGTGGGACTGACAGTCCGGCTACCCCCGGGCGGGCAGGTAGGGAGCCGTCGAGGGCAGGCCCAGGTCCGAGGGGAGGAGAGAGCCCACCCAGCAGTCGCGGCGGACTCCCTTGTTGTCGAGCGCGGAGCGCAACGTGCCCTCCAGGGTGAAGCCCGCGCGTTCCGCCACCGCGCGGGAGGCCTGGTTGCCGACCTCCGCACGCCATTCGACGCGGTCGATCGAGGCGTGTGTGAAGGCCCAGCGGCAGGCGGCGAGGACGGCCTCCGTGATGTAGCCGTGGCCGCGGTGTTCCTTCACGGCCCAGAAGCCGATCTCCGCGACGCCCGCCGAGCGCGCCATCAGGCCGATCACGCCCGCCAGTTCTGCGCCCTCCCCGGAGCGCAGGAAGACGCCGAAGGTGAACTCCGTGCCCCGCGCCCAGCCGTCGGGGACCTGCTGTTCGGTGAAGGCGCGCGCGTGCTCCGGGAGGTACGGCGAGGGGATGGTGGTCCAGCGCTGGATGTCGGGGTCCTGGGCGGCCGTGTGGACGGAGCCGGTGTCCTGGGGGCCGACCGCGCGGAGCACCAGGCGGTCGGTGGTGAGCGTGACGGGGTCCATCGGCCGATTCTGCTCGAGGAGAGCGGGACGGGACCATTCCTGCGCCGGCTGTGAGGGCGCGGTCGCGGATCGTGCGAATCGGCGGCGGGATGCGGCACCATCCGAGGGGGCCGGACGTTGTCCCTTCGAAGCAGACGTGAAAAGAGAAATGACGCAGCGGACGGTCACCGCTCACGGCAGGCTCCCGGCGTGGCGGGGTCCTCGCATACGATGGCCGTTGCTCAGTGAGTCAAGTGGTAACCGACCGTCCCAGGCCCGACCGGCAAGGAGACCAACCCCCGTGTCCGTCCTCTCGAAGATCATGCGTGCAGGCGAAGGCAAGATCCTGCGCAAGCTGCACCGCATCGCGGACCAGGTCAACTCCATCGAAGAGGACTTCGTCGACCTCTCCGACGCCGAGCTGCGGGCCCTCACCGATGAGTACAAGGAGCGGATCGCCGAGGCTCTCGCCGCGGAGCCCGACGAGTCCAAGCACGACGAGGTCATCGACAAGACCCTCGACGACCTGCTCCCGGAGGCGTTCGCGACCGTCCGCGAGGCCGCCAAGCGCGTCCTCGGCCAGCGCCACTACGACGTCCAGATGATGGGCGGCGCCGCCCTGCACATGGGTTATGTCGCCGAGATGAAGACCGGTGAGGGCAAGAC
The DNA here is from genome assembly GCF_040678435.1 of Streptomyces sp. NPDC052682. Lineage (NCBI taxonomy): Bacteria > Bacillati > Actinomycetota > Actinomycetes > Kitasatosporales > Streptomycetaceae > Streptomyces > Streptomyces sp. NPDC052682. The sequence continues at coordinate 17,386 of NZ_JBFATS010000004.1, forward strand.
CCTGGTCGGCACCCTGCCCGCGTACCTGAACGCGCTGTCCGGGCGGGGCGTGCACATCGTCACGGTCAACGACTACCTGGCCGAGCGCGACTCCGAGATGATGGGCCGCGTCCACCGGTTCCTCGGCCTGTCCGTCGGCTGCATCCTCGGCAGCATGACGCCGGCCCAGCGCCGCGAGCAGTACGCCTGCGACATCACGTACGGCACGAACAACGAGTTCGGCTTCGACTACCTGCGCGACAACATGGCGTGGTCCAAGGACGAGCTCGTCCAGCGCGGCCACAACTTCGCCATCGTCGACGAGGTCGACTCCATCCTCATCGACGAGGCCCGCACGCCGCTGATCATCTCCGGTCCGGCCGACCAGGCCACCAAGTGGTACGGCGACTTCGCCAAGCTGGTCAAGCGGCTCAAGCGCGGCGAGCCCGGCAACCCGCTCAAGGGCATCGAGGAGACCGGCGACTACGACGTCGACGAGAAGAAGCGCACCGTCGCCATCCACGAGTCCGGCGTCCAGAAGGTCGAGGACTGGCTGGGCATCGACAACCTGTACGAGTCGGTGAACACCCCGCTCGTGGGCTACCTGAACAACGCCATCAAGGCCAAGGAGCTTTTCAAGCGGGACAAGGACTACGTCGTCATCGACGGCGAGGTCATGATCGTCGACGAGCACACCGGCCGTATCCTCGCCGGCCGCCGCTACAACGAGGGCATGCACCAGGCGATCGAGGCGAAGGAAGGGGTGGAGATCAAGGACGAGAACCAGACGCTCGCCACGATCACCCTTCAGAACTTCTTCCGCCTGTACAAGAAGCTCTCCGGCATGACCGGTACGGCGATGACCGAGGCCGCCGAGTTCCACCAGATCTACAAGCTCGGCGTGGTCCCCATCCCGACCAACCGGCCGATGATCCGCAAGGACAACCCGGACCTCATCTACCGCACCGAGGTCGCCAAGTTCGAGGCGGTCGTCGACGACATCGAGGAGAAGCACCGCAAGGGCCAGCCGATCCTCGTCGGCACGACCTCCGTGGAGAAGTCGGAGTACCTGTCCCAGCAGCTGAGCAAGCGCGGCATCCAGCACGAGGTGCTCAACGCCAAGCACCACGAGCGCGAGGCGCAGATCGTCGCCCAGGCCGGCCGCAAGGGCGCCGTCACGGTCGCCACCAACATGGCCGGCCGTGGTACGGACATCAAGCTCGGCGGCAACCCCGAGGACCTCGCGGAGGCGGAGCTGCGCCAGCGCGGCCTCGACCCGGAGGAGCACATCGAGGAGTGGGCCGCGGCCCTGCCCGAGGCGCTCAAGCGGGCCGAGGCGGCGGTCAAGGCCGAGAAGGAGGAGGTCGAGAAGCTCGGCGGCCTCTACGTGCTCGGCACCGAGCGGCACGAGTCGCGGCGGATCGACAACCAGCTGCGCGGCCGTTCCGGCCGTCAGGGCGACCCCGGTGAGTCCCGCTTCTACCTCTCCCTCGGCGACGACCTGATGCGGCTGTTCAAGGCGCAGATGGTCGAGCGCGTGATGTCGATGGCGAACGTCCCCGACGACGTGCCGATCGAGAACAAGATGGTCACGCGCGCGATCGCGTCCGCCCAGTCGCAGGTCGAGACGCAGAACTTCGAGACCCGTAAGAACGTCCTGAAGTACGACGAGGTCCTCAACCGGCAGCGCGAGGTCATCTACGGCGAGCGCCGGCGCGTCCTGGAGGGTGAGGACCTGCACGAGCAGATCCAGCACTTCATGGACGACACCATCGACGCCTACGTGCAGGCGGAGACCTCCGAGGGATTCCCCGAGGACTGGGACCTGGACCGGCTGTGGGGCGCCTTCCGGCAGCTCTACCCGTGCAAGGTGACCATCGAGGAGCTGGAGGAGGCGGCCGGCGACCGGGCCGGGCTGACCGCCGAGTTCATCGCGGAGTCCATCAAGGACGACATCCACGATCAGTACGCGGCGCGTGAGGCGCAGCTCGGCTCCGAGATCATGCGTGAGCTGGAGCGCCGGGTCGTGCTGTCGGTCCTGGACCGCAAGTGGCGTGAGCACCTGTACGAGATGGACTACCTCCAGGAGGGCATCGGCCTGCGGGCCATGGCCCAGAAGGACCCGCTGGTCGAGTACCAGCGCGAGGGCTTCGACATGTTCCAGGCCATGATGGAGGGCATCAAGGAGGAGTCCGTCGGCTACCTGTTCAACCTGGAGGTGCAGGTCGAGCAGCAGGTCGAGGAGGTCCCCGTCGAGGACACCAAGCCGGTGGCCGACCTCGAGAAGCACGACACCGTGCCGGCGCAGGCCAACGCCCGCCCGGAGATCCGCGCCAAGGGGCTCGACGCCCCGCAGCGGCGGGATCTGCACTTCGTCGCGCCGACCGTGGACGGCGAGGGCGGTGTCATCGAGCGTGACATCCACGCCGACGACGAGCCGGTGCGTTCCCCGGCCGACGGCCTCACGCGGGCGGAGCGCCGCAAGCAGGCCAAGGGCGGGCGGCGCCGCAAGAAGTGACGTGAGCTCCGCGCGGAGCCGCGTGTGAGGAAGGGCCGGGCACCTCCAGGTGCCCGGCCCTTGTGTGTGCGACGGGTTCAGTGCTCGGCGGTGTGCCGCATGCGGGGGCCGCCCAGCTCCACGGCCGTGCAGCGCCAGCGCAGGTCCCGGCCCCGCTCCAGCCGGAAGGCCATGGCGCGCAGCTGGTCGCCGGCGCCGATCCGGGCGAAGACCTCGAAGACGCCCGGGCGGGGTTCGAAGTAACCGATGTCGCGGACGGCCGGGCGGGCGCCCCGGGTGCGCAGGGGGCCGCGCTCGGCGAGCCAGGCGAGTTCGTCGTAGGCGCGGCCCGCGGTGTGCCGGAGCATCCAGTGGACGGGGCGCTGGCCGCTGAGCACCAGCAGGAGGCGGTCGGCGAAGACGTCGGTGGGGCGTGGCTGCGGGGCGGCCGGGCGGGGCAGGTACCGGGCGGGGACGGGCGCGTCGGTCACCGGGACGGCGGCGCCGGTGGCCGGGGCCGGCCGGCCGGGGGCCGCTGCCGGGCGGCCGTCCGCCGGCCCGGTGCGGGGCGACGTCCGTGGTGAGACCGGTGGGCGGCCGGCTCCCGGGGCCGTGAGCGGCCTGGTGCCGCCCGGGGTGCGCGGCGGTGTGCCGCCCGGGCGGCGGGAGTCGCGGCGGCCGGGCGGGCGGCTGCCCGGCTGGTGGTGCTGTGCCCTGCTCATCACCTTGTGCACGAGTGGTCCCCGTTTCGACGGGCCCGGGTGAGTACCGGGCGGTAACTTGCGGTCGCTGATCTTGTACGGGGCCGTGAGGTGCGGCGGCAAGGAAGGCGGCCGCGCGTCGGGCGGGCCGCGATGTTCACTTATCCGGGTGACCGAGGGGGTTCCGGAGCCCGGGCCGACGGGGTGGTGCCGGGTGAATCGCGGGCCCGGGGCTGACGTGTGCGGAGTGCCGGACGGGGCCCCGAAAGGGGACGCCCGCACGTATCCTGAAGGCCCTCCGGGCGGGGGCGGCAGCCGCCCCCACCGGGGCCTTTGCGGCAGTCCCCGACGACGAAAGCGGCCGACCATGCGCGTCTACGTCCCCCTGACCCTCCCCGGTCTCGCCGAGGCGTACAAGACGGGTGAACTGGGGGCCGGGCAGTTCGTCGCGTACGCCGTGACGCCCGCGCTGCGCGAGTGGTACCTCTCCGACGACATCGAGGAACTGGAGTACGCGGCGCTGAGCCGGGCCGCGCTGGCCTCGCTGCGGCTGCTGGCGGCGGATCCCGGGGCGCCGCGGCGCCGGGTCGTGGTCGCCGTCGACGTACCCGACCGGGCGGCGAGCGCCGACCCCGACCGGGGGCTGGACCCGGCCGCGCTCGGCGAGGTGCGGGTCGCCGGGACCGTACCGCTGGCCAAGGCGGCCGCCGTGCACGTCGACGCGGCGGACGCGGAGGCGGACGTGGCGGCGGCCGCGGCGGCGCTCAAGGCGGCGGACGGCGGGGACGACGACGCGCAGTTCGTCGTGGACGGGGCCGAGGACCACGAACTGCTCTGGTACGCCACGCAGGAGATCCCGAACCTGGTGGGGCTCGCGGACTGAGTCCCGGGGCGCCTTCGGGGCGCATTGACCTGCTCGTCCCTCGGGTGTCAGTGGGGGCGGGTACGGTCTTGCGCATGAGGAAGGTGACGGGCGCGCACATCGTCTGGGACTGGAACGGGACGCTGTTCCACGACATCGACGCGATCATCGGGGCGACGAACGCGGCGTTCGCCGAGCTGGGGCTGGAGCCGCTGACGCTGGAGCAGTACCGGCAGCTGTACTGCGTGCCGGTGCCGAAGTTCTACGAGCGGCTGATGGGCCGGCTGCCGACCGAGGCCGAGTGGGAGCTCATGGACGAGATCTTCCACCGGTACTACGCCGAGCACCGGGTGACGTGCGGGCTCGCCGAGGGGGCCGCGGAGCTGCTGGCCGGGTGGCGGTCGGCCGGGCACAGTCAGTCGCTGCTGAGCATGTACGTGCATGAGGAACTCGTGCCGCTGGTGCGGGGGTTCGGGATCGAGCCGCACTTCGTACGGGTGGACGGGCGGACCGGGCCGTCCGGGGGCAGCAAGGCCGAGCACATGGTGCGGCATCTGGAGGCGCTGGTGGATGTGGTGCCGGAGCGGACGGTGGTGATCGGGGACGCGGCGGATGACGCGGTGGCCGCGTTGCATGTGGGGGCGCGGGCTGTGCTGTACACCGGGGGGTCGCACAGCCGGGTGAGTCTCGAGGCGGTGGGGGTGCCGGTGGTGGATTCGCTGGAGGAGGCGGTGGCTGAGGCGGAGCGGTTGGCTGCGGCCTGAGGGGCCGGGCTGGGCTGCTGCCGGTTGTCCTGCGGCCGGGCTCTGAGTGCTGTGGGCTGTGAGGTGCCCGGCGTGGGGGCTGGGCCGGGTGGGTTGCGCAGCCCGGCGCTACGGGGTGCCGCCGCGCCCACCCGTGCCGCCCCGGGCGGCACGCGTGCCCGCGGTTTCGGCGGTCGGCCTGCGGGTGCAGGTGACTGCGGGCTGCGTCGGTCGGCGGCTGTGAGGTGCCCGGTGTGGGGGCTGAGGCCGGGTGGGTCGCGTAGCCCGGCGTTGCGGGGTGCTGCGGTTTCGGCGGTCGGCCCGGGGGCGCGGGGTGTGGGTGCCGCGGGTCGCGGCGGTCGGCCTGGGGTGCGGGTGCCGCGGGGTGCCGTGGTCGGTCGGTGGCTGCACGTACGTGTGGCGGGCGGGGGCCGAAGGGGCGTAGCGGGCCGGTCTTCAGTCCGGGCGGCCCGGCGCACTGTGCAGAACGTCAAACTTCCACCCCCGGTTTTGTACACATACGGCTCATGACGGGCCCCCTGTAAGGAGCGATAGCCTGGTGGCGTGATCAGCGCGATAGTTCGCGGGGGCGTCACTGTCCCTGCCCTGCGCCCGGAGAGCACGGACGACATCCGTGTCCGGGTGGCGGTCGCTGGTCTTCGCGGGCGGGACGGGACATCGACGATTCCCGGGACGCCGAGCACTCCCCGGGCCGCAGCGTCGCAGACTGCGGCGTCCTGTGCGACGGGCAGCTCAAAAATGGCTCAGAAACCCCCGCATTTCTCGCCCTGCGGCATAGCGTCGGAACAGACCGGATACCCCGCGTCACGACGTGACGCTGGCAGGGCAGAGACCGTACTTCCTTCTACGTCACGCAACGGCGCGCGACAGGAGCCAGAGGACAATGCAGACCAAGCTGGACGAAGCCAAGGCCGAGCTGCTCGAGAGGGCCGCCCGGGTAGCTGAGAACAGCCCGGTCGGAGGGCACCTACCGACCGGGACGACGAGCGAGGGCGGCCCGGACACCCCGGACAGCGACTCCGTGCTCGCGTTTCTCCAGCGCTACTACCTGCACACCGCACCGGAGGACCTCACCGACCGTGACCCGGTCGACGTCTTCGGGGCCGCCGTGTCGCACTACCGGCTGGCCGAGAACCGCCCCCAGGGCAAGGCCAACGTGCGGGTCTACACCCCGACGGTCGAGGAGAACGGCTGGACGTGCACCCACACCGTCGTGGAGGTCGTCACCGACGACATGCCGTTCCTCGTCGACTCCGTGACGAACGAGCTGACGCGGCAGGGCCGCGGGATCCACGTCGTCATCCACCCGCAGTTCGTGGTGCGGCGCGACGTCACCGGCCGCCTCATCGAGGTGCAGCCCGGCCCGCCCGCCGGTGACCTCCCGCACGACGCGCACGTCGAGTCGTGGATCCACGTCGAGATCGACCGCGAGACCGACCGCGAGGACCTCAAGCAGATCACCGCCGACCTGCTGCGGGTGCTGTCCGACGTCCGCGAGGCCGTCGAGGACTGGGGCAAGATGCGGGACGCGGCCATCCGGCTGGCGGAGGGGCTGCCGGGCGAGCCCGTCCCCGCCGACCTGCCCGGACCGCAGGTCGAGGAGGCCCGCGAACTGCTGCGCTGGCTGGCCGACGACCACTTCACCTTCCTCGGCTACCGCGAGTACCAGCTGCGCGAGGACGACTCGCTGGCCGCCGTCCCCGGCACCGGCCTCGGCATCCTGCGCTCCGACCCGCAGCACGCCGGCGACGACCAGCACCCGGTCAGCCCGTCGTTCGAGCGGCTGCCCGCCGACGCCCGCCGCAAGGCCCGCGAGCACAAGCTGCTGGTGCTGACCAAGGCCAACAGCCGGGCGACCGTGCACCGGCCGTCGTACCTGGACTACATCGGCGTCAAGAAGTTCGACGCGGAGGGCAACGTCGTCGGTGAGCGGCGCTTCCTGGGCCTGTTCTCCTCCGCCGCCTACACCGAGTCCGTGCGCCGCGTCCCGGTCATCCGACGCAAGGTCGAGGAGGTGCTGGAGCGCGCCGGCTTCTCCCCGCACAGCCACGACGGGCGGGACCTGCTGCAGATCCTGGAGACGTACCCGCGGGACGAGCTGTTCCAGACGCCCGTCGGCGAACTCCAGTCCATCGTCACGTCCGTGCTGTACCTGCAGGAGCGGCGGCGGCTGCGGCTGTACCTGCGGCAGGACGAGTACGGGCGCTACTACTCGGCGCTCGTCTACCTCCCGCGCGACCGCTACACCACCGGCGTACGCCTGCGGATCATCGACATCCTCAAGGAGGAACTCGGCGGCACCAGCGTCGACTTCACGGCCTGGAACACCGAGTCGATCCTCTCCCGGCTGCACTTCGTGGTCCGGGTCCCGCAGGGCACCGAGCTGCCCCACCTGTCCGACGCCGACAAGGAGCGCATCGAGGCCCGGCTCGTGGAGGCCGCCCGCTCCTGGGCCGACGGGTTCGCCGAGGCGCTCACCGCCGAGATGGGCGAGGAGCACGCGGCGGAGCTGCTGCGCCGCTACGCCAACGCCTTCCCCGAGGGCTACAAGGCCGACCACACCCCGCGCAGCGCGGTCGCCGACCTCGCGCACCTGGAGCAGCTCGACGAGGAGCGCACCTTCGCGCTCAGCCTGTACGAGCCGGTGGGCGCCACGCCCGAGGAACGCCGGTTCAAGATCTACCGCCGGGGCGACGCCATCTCCCTGTCGGCCGTGCTGCCGGTGCTGAACCGGCTCGGCGTCGAGGTCGTGGACGAACGGCCCTACGAGCTGCGCTGCGCGGACCGCAGTGTCGCCTGGATCTACGACTTCGGGCTGCGCATGCCCACCCCCAGGAGCGGCGCGGCCTCCTTCGGCGACGACGCCCGCGAGCGGTTCCAGGACGCCTTCGCCGCCACCTGGACCGGCAAGGCGGAGAACGACGGCTTCAACGCGCTGGTGCTCAGCGCCGGGCTGACCTGGCGGCAGGCGATGGTGCTGCGCGCGTACGCCAAGTACCTGCGCCAGGCGGGGTCCACCTTCAGCCAGGACTACATGGAGGACACCCTCCGCAACAACGTCCACACCACCCGGCTGCTCGTCTCGCTGTTCGAGGCGCGGATGTCGCCCGACCGGCAGCGCGCCGGGCACGAGATCGTGGACGCCCTGCTGGAGGAGGTCGACGCGGCCCTCGACCAGGTGGCGAGCCTCGACGAGGACCGCATCCTCAGATCCTTCCTCACCGTCATCAAGGCGACGCTGCGCACCAACTTCTTCCAGCAGGCCGAGGACGGCCGGCCGCACGACTACGTCGCGATGAAGTTCGACCCGCAGGCCATCCCGGACCTGCCGGCGCCGCGCCCGGCGTTCGAGATCTGGGTGTACTCGCCGCGCGTCGAGGGCGTGCACCTGCGCTTCGGCAAGGTCGCCCGAGGGGGCCTGCGCTGGTCGGACCGCCGTGAGGACTTCCGCACCGAGATCCTCGGCCTGGTCAAGGCGCAGATGGTCAAGAACACCGTCATCGTGCCGGTCGGCGCCAAGGGCGGCTTCGTCGCCAAGCAGCTGCCCGACCCGAGTGTGGACCGCGACGCGTGGATGGCCGAGGGCATCGCCTGCTACAGGACGTTCATCTCGGCGCTGCTCGACATCACCGACAACATGGTCGCCGGTCAGGTCGTGCCGCCCGCCGACGTCGTCCGGCACGACGGGGACGACACCTACCTCGTGGTCGCCGCCGACAAGGGCACCGCGACCTTCTCCGACATCGCCAACGAGGTCGCCGGCACGTACAACTTCTGGCTCGGCGACGCCTTCGCCTCCGGCGGCTCGGCCGGCTACGACCACAAGGGCATGGGCATCACCGCCCGCGGCGCCTGGGAGTCCGTCAAGCGGCACTTCCGCGAGCTGGGCGTGGACACCCAGAGCGAGGACTTCACGGTCGTCGGCATCGGCGACATGTCCGGTGACGTGTTCGGCAACGGCATGCTGCTCTCCGAGCACATCCGCCTGGTCGCCGCCTTCGACCACCGGCACATCTTCCTCGACCCGGACCCGGACGCGGCCGTCTCCTACGCCGAGCGCCGCCGCCTGTTCGAGCTGCCGCGCTCGTCCTGGGAGGACTACGACAAGGAGCTGCTGTCCCAGGGCGGCGGCGTGTTCCCGCGGACCGCCAAGTCCATCCCGGTCAACGCGCACGTCCGCCAGGCCCTCGGCATCGAGGACAAGGTCACCAAGATGACCCCGGCCGACCTGATGAAGGCCATCCTCAGGGCGCCGGTGGACCTGCTGTGGAACGGCGGCATCGGGACGTACGTCAAGGCCTCCACCGAGTCCCACGCGGACGTCGGCGACAAGGCCAACGACGCCATCCGCGTCGACGGCAGCGACCTGCGCGTCAAGGTCGTCGGCGAGGGCGGCAACCTGGGCCTGACCCAGCTCGGCCGGATCGAGTTCGCGCTGCACGGCGGCCGGATCAACACCGACGCCATCGACAACAGCGCGGGCGTGGACACCTCCGACCACGAGGTGAACATCAAGATCCTGCTCAACGGCCTGGTCGCGGACGGCGACATGACCGTCAAGCAGCGCAACAAGCTGCTCGCCGAGATGACCGACGAGGTCGGCCGCCTGGTGCTGCGCAACAACTACGCGCAGAACACGGCGATCGCCAACGCCCTCGCCCAGTCCAAGGACATGCTGCACGCCCAGCAGCGCTACATGAAGCACCTGGTGCGCGAGGGCCACCTGGACCGGGCGCTGGAGTTCCTGCCCACCGACCGCCAGATCCGCGAGCGGCTCGCGCAGGGGCAGGGCCTGACCGGCCCGGAGACGGCCGTCCTGCTGGCGTACACGAAGATCACGGTCGCCGAGGAACTGCTGCACACCTCACTGCCCGACGACCCGTACCTGCGGGGACTGCTGCACTGCTACTTCCCGACCGCGCTGCGCGAGCAGTTCCCCGACCAGATCAACAGCCACCCGCTGCGCCGTGAGATCACCACGACCGTGCTGGTCAACGACACGGTCAACACGGGCGGTACGACGTACCTGCACCGGCTGCGGGAGGAGACCGGGGCGTCGCTGGAGGAGATCGTCCGGGCGCAGACCGTGGCCCGCGCGATCTTCCGGTCGGCCATCGTCTGGGACGGCGTGGAGGCCCTGGACAACAAGGTCGAGGCGGCCGTGCAGACCCGGATCCGGCTGCACTCGCGCCGCCTGGTGGAGCGCGGCACGCGCTGGCTGCTCAACAACCGGCCGCAGCCGCTGCAGCTCGCCGAGACGGTGGAGTTCTTCTCCGAGCGCGTCGAGCAGGTGTGGTCGCAGCTGCCGAAGCTGCTGCGCGGCGCGGACCTGGAGTGGTACCAGAAGATCTACGACGAGCTGACCGGCGCCGGGGTGCCGGACGAGCTCGCCACCCGGGTCGCCGGGTTCTCCTCCGCCTTCCCGACCCTGGACATCGTGTCGGTGGCCGACCGGATGGGCAAGGAGCCGCTGGACGTCGCCGAGGTGTACTACGACCTCGCCGACCGGCTGCGCATCACCCAGCTGATGGACCGCATCATCGAGCTGCCCCGCGCCGACCGCTGGCAGTCCATGGCCCGCGCGGCGATCCGCGAGGACCTGTACGCGGCGCACGCGGCGCTCACCGCGGACGTGCTGGCGGTGGGCAACGGCTCCTCGACGCCGGAGCAGCGCTACAAGAAGTGGGAGCAGAAGAACGCGGCGATCCTCGGCCGGGCACGCACCACGCTGGAGGAGATCCAGAGCTCGGAGACGTTCGACCTCGCCAACCTGTCGGTGGCGATGCGGACGATGCGGACGCTGCTGCGCACGCACTCGTAGGCGAAACGGGCCGTGAGGGCGCCCCGGGCTGTCGTGACGGCGGCCCGGGGCGCCGTGCCGTGCGGGCCTTCTTGGCGTGCCTTAGGGGGAATCGAGTGGAGGACTTACCGTTTCCGGCTAAGGCTTAGGAGGTGACCGTCAACCTGTCCGAGGAGCGGGTGGCAGCGCCCGCCCGGCCCGTGCGGCACGTCGTCCTCGAAGTGGTGAACTTCGGGATCGTCGGCGGCAGCGGCGTCCTCGTCAACTTCCTGGTCTTCAACGTGCTGCTGCACGCCCTCGCCTGGCCCGCCATGGCGGCGACCGTGTCGGCCAGCGTCGTCGCCATGGGCACCAACTACCTGGGCTTCCGCTACTTCACCTACCGCGACCGCGAGGCCCGCACCCGGCGGCAGATCACGCTGTTCTTCGTCTTCAGCGCGCTCGGCGTGGCCATGGAGAGCGGCCTGTTCTACGCCGGGTACCACGGGCTCGGGCTGCACGGGCCGGTCGAGTCGAACGCGGTGAAGGCGGCGTCGATCGTGCTGGCCTCGGCCTTCCGGTTCCTGGTGTACCGGACGTGGGTGTTCCAGCACGATGCGCACCGCGCCTAGGACGGCGGCCGGGCCGGCGCTCGCCGCGCAGACCGGTGCCGCAGCCGTCGTCCTGCTGCTCCTGCTGGTGATCGTCCGGCTTCCGTGGGTCGGCGACCTCGGCATGCACGCGGCGACCGTCGAGCGCCTGCGGCACGACCTCGTCGACCCGGGCAACCCGCTCGTCGACGCCGACACGCCGAGCCCCTACTACTCACCGTGGATGCTGCTGCTCGGCGCCCTCGCGCGGCTGAGCGGATGGTCGGTGTTCGTGGTGCTGCGCCTCGGCGCGCTGGCAGGGCTCGGCCTGCTGGTGACCGGCGTGGTGCGCTACGTCCGCACCCTCAGCACCCATCGGGCCGCCCCCGCCCTGGCGCTTTTGTGCCTGCTGTTCCTGTGGGGCACGTCCCTGTTCGCCTGGAGCGGCTTCCTCGGCCTGAACTCCCTCGCGCTGACGGTGTCGTACCCGAGTGTCTTCGCGCTCGGCCTGGCCTTCCACTTCTGGGCGTGGCTGACGCGGGCGCTGCGCGCGGCGGCGAGCGGGTGGGGCACGTGGCTCGGGCTCGGGGTGCTGTGGGCGGTCATCCTGCTCGTGCACCAGTTCTCCGGTGTCGTGGCCTCGCTGGGCGCGCTCGCCGTGGTGCTCGCGGCCCGGCCCGGGCGCCTGGTGTGGGTCCGCCTGGGCGGCGGGCTGGGGCTGGGGCTGGTGGTCCTGCTGCTGTGGCCGTACTACGACTTCTTCGCTCTGTTCGGTGCCGGCGCCGACCTGGAGGCGGTGCACCGGCCGCTGTACCGGGATCTGCCGGGCCGCTACTGGCTGGTGCTGCCCGGGGTCGTCGCGCTGGTGCTGAGGTGGCGGCGGGACCGGCGGGATCCGCTGGCGCTCTTCTTCCTGCTGGGCGCCGCGGTCGTCGCGGCGGGCGCCCTGAGCGGCCACTACTCCTGGGGCCGCGCGCTGCCGGCCGCTCTGATCCCGGCCCAGCTCGCGGCGGCCCTGGAGACGGTGCGGGCGGGTGCCTCGCGGGCGGTGAGGGCCGGCTGGGCCTGCGTCCTGGCCGGCGCGCTGGCCGTGGGAGCCTGGACCCAGGTCGGCACGGTCGGGTACGTGGTACCGCGCGGTGACCTGCCGGAGCCCGTCGCCGCCAGGTACCGGCCGCCGTGGCGGGGCTACCACTGGATCACACCGTGGGTGAGGTACGGGGACGTGGTGATGGCGCGCACGTTCCCGGCGCGTCAGATCCCCGCCTACGGGGCCTACACGGTGGCCCCCGGCTACCCCGACTTCTTCCTGCCGGACGAGCGGCGCCGCCAGGCGGCCGTACGGCGGTACTTCACGGCCGGGACACCGGCGGGCGAACGGCGGCGGATACTGCGGGAGTACGGGGTGCGCTGGGTCGTGGACGCCGGGCGCGGGCTTCAGGGGACGCCCGGGCTGCGGGCGGTGGCCCGGGGGCCGGACGGGCAGGTGCTCTACGCGGTGGTGCGCTGACCGGCCGTCGTACCGCGGTGCCGGTGCCGGGCGTGCCCCTGGCACCGCCCGCGACCCGGTGTCACCGCAGCACGCTCGCCACCAGGCGTGCCGCCCGCTTCACCCGGGGCCGCGCCACCCGGCGCGCCACGGGCCGCAGGACCCGTGCCGTCACTCCCACCGGTTCCCACCGGATCTGCAGGCGGCCCGAGCCGTGGCCCTCCGGCTCCACCGTCACGCGGTGCGGGACCGCGCCGCCCCGGTAGCCGACGCGGGCTGTCAGGGACGGGAAGTCCAGGGGGGCCAGCAGCAGGCCCGTGTTGCCCTGGCCCTGGTGGTCCAGGCGCAGCAGGGGGTGGCGTACGCCCGCGAAGCCGTGCAGGGGGAGGGGCGCCGTCGCCAGGTCCAGGTGGACGTGGCCCTCGAAGACGCCCGGGCGGACCGGGCAGAGGCGGAAGGGCAGACGCAGGCGGCGCCGGCCGGGGGCGAGCAGGAGCGTCGCGCGCTGCGGGCCCACCGGCAGGCGCAGGCCGGGGTCGTACGTACGGACGGTGAGGTCGACCGAGGCGCCCGGGCCCCGCGTCACCTCGGTGATCTCGTGGCGGAACTGGGCGCTGAAGAACGGCCGCGTGTCCAGCTCCAGATCGGACACGTCCAGCTCGCGGCGGGCCTGCTCGGACTCGGGGATCTTCTCGCCCCAGTAGACGCGGCCCCGCGCGTCCGCCGTGACGTGCCTGGGCGCGACACCGTGGCCGAGCCCCCGGGCCGCCAGCCGGGCGTCGGCCAGCCGGCGGTCGCGGACCAGTTGCAGCACGATGCGTTCGGCGCGCGGGAGGCGGGCGTACGCCCCGGGGGACAGGGTCCGGAGGTAGGGGTCGACCAGGTCCGCGAAGGCGGACAGCCACGCGTCGTCCCGGTACGGCAGGTCCCCGGCGTACATCCGGAAGTCGTGCTTGAGGAACTTGTGGTCCTTGTCCTCACGCAGCGACTCGTGGCCGCTCTCGGCCAGGAAGGCGTCGATGAGCCGCTGGACGTGGACGCGGTCGCGCACGTTGCCGAGCCGGTGCCGCTGGTTGGATATGGAGGCCGCGTCGGAGGCGGCGTAGGGGGCCACGTACCAGCGGTACACCGGCTCCGGGATGATCGTGAACGTCTTGGCCAGGCAGTACGCCTGCGCCGAGAACAGCTGGTCCTCGTAGTGGATGCCCTCGGGGAAGCGCAGCTCGTGCCGGTCGAGGAAGGCGCGGGCGTACATCTTGCTGGTCGACAGGTGCTCGAAGAACAGGCGCGGGTCGGCCTCGATGCCGTCCAGCGTGCGGCGCTCGGCGACCAGGTGCGGCATCCACGTCGAGCGGCGCCCGCTGTCCACCCGGACCCGCTCCACCGCGCCCATCGCGAAGTCGATCTCCCGCTCGCGGTGCGCGGCCAGCAGCAACTCCACCGCGTTGTCGGGGAGTTCGTCGTCGCTGTCGAGGAACATCACGTACGGGGCCCGGGCGACCTCCAGGGCCCGGTTGCGCGGCACGCCGCAGCCGCCGCTGTTGCGCTCCAGGCGCAGCACGCGGACGCGGGGGTCCTGCGCGGCCAGCCGCCGTGCCACCGCGGGGGTGTCGTCGGTGGAGTGGTCGTCGCTGATGACGATCTCCAGGTTCGCGTGCGTCTGGCGGCGGACGGACTCCACGGCCCGCGTAAGGCGTGCGGCGTCGTTGTGGACGATGACCGTCACGGTGACGTCGGGGGTGGTCGTCACGAGAGGGCCTCCTGCGGAGTCGGGGCGGGCACGCGTTCCGACGGCGGCAGCACCGGCGGCAGCTCCCGCTCGTCCTGGCCGAGGAAGACCCGGCGTACGACCCGTTCGGCGGCGCGGCCGTCGTCGTACTCGCAGAACCGGCGCCGGAAGGCGGCCCGGGCCTTGGCCGAGCTCTCGTCGCGCCAGGCGTCGGTGGTGAGGATCTCCGTGAGCTCCCCCTGGGTGCGGGCCACCGCGCCCGGCGGCTCGGCCATCAGGTCGAAGTAGACGCCGCGGGTGGTGCGGTACGTCTCCCAGTCGTCGGCGTAGATCACCAGCGGCCGGTCGAGGTTGGCGTAGTCGAACATGATCGAGGAGTAGTCCGTGACCAGGGCGTCCGCCGCCAGGCACAGGTCCTCGACCGGGTCGTAGGAGGAGACGTCGATGAGGCGGCCGGTGCGGCGCAGACCGGTGAGGGGGGAGGCCGCGCGGTCGTAGAAGTAGTGGCCGCGCACCAGCAGGACGGTGTCCTCGCCGAGGCGGTCGGCGAGGGCGGCGAGGTCCAGGCGAGGGGTCCAGCCCGCCTCGTAGTCGCGGTGGGTGGGCGCGTAGAGGATCGCCCGGCGGCCCGGCGCGATGCCGAGGCGGTCGCGCACGGCCCGCACGTGCGCGGCGCCGGCCGTGTAGTAGACGTCGTTGCGCGGATAGCCGTAGTCGAGGGAGACGAAGCGGGACGGGTAGGCCCGCTCCCACATGCGCGTGGTGTGGCTGTTGGCGGAGAGGCTGTAGTCCCACTTGTCGACGCGCTCCAGCAGGGCCTGGAAGTCCAGGCCCTTGGCGGCGGCCGGGAACTGCATCTGGTCCAGGCCCATGCGCTTGAGGGGGGTGCCGTGGTGGGTCTGGAGGTGGATCGCGTCGGGGCGTTTGACCACGTCGTTGGGGAAGTTGACGTTGTTGACGAGGTACCTGGCCCGGGCCAGGACCTCCCAGTAGCGGCGGGTGCCGGGGACCACGTGGTCCGTGCCGGGCGGGAGCAGGGCCGCGTTCTGCGCCGTCACGACCCACACTGGGTGGATGTGGGGGGCGAGTGTGGCCAGCTTGGCGGCGATGGCGGCCGGGTTGCAGGCCACGCCCCGGTTCCAGTAGGCGGCGAAGACGGCCAGGTGCGGATCGACCGGGCGGTTCAGCGCCCTGCGGTACTGCTGGGCGCGGAGCTTGGCGCCGGCCTGGCGCCGGCCGCTGCGGACGGCCGACCTGGCGGCCCGGCGGGTGCGGTTGGCGGCCTGGAAGGCGCGGTACCTGCCGTAGGCGCCCTCTTCGAGGAGGGCGCGGCGGATGCCTTCGAGGCCGGCCGGGCGGCGGTGGCCCTCGGGGCGGCGGCGCAGGGCCGCGAGGGAGGCCCGGCGGAAGAACTCGCGCGCGACCGGCTCCGGCAGGCCGGCGCGGGCGAAGGTGCGCAGACAGTCGCGGACCATGACGTCGTACAGCACGGCGTACGCGGCCGGGCGGTCCCGGGTGAGGTCCAGCAGGGCCTCGTAGCGGTCGACGAGGGCGTAGCGCTGCGCGGGCGTGACCGGCGGCAGGCTCTCGGCGCGCAGGCGGCGGTCCTCGTAGGCGACGTGGGGCAGACAGGCGACCCGGCCGGCGAGCAGCAGGGTGGCGTACGCCGCGTACGCCTCGTCGTCGGTGGCCAGGTGCTCGGCGTGGGCGTGCCAGAAGGCGGTGCGTATCGCGCGGGTGCCCAGCAGCGGGGTGAGCCGCAGCAGCGGCACGCAGTCGTCGAGGGCGAGGTCGGCGCGGCCCGCCCGGGCCAGCAGCGGGCCGTCGGGGGAGGGCAGGCCGGCGGCCTGCCAGGTGCTGCGGACGTGGTCCAGCAGCAGCACGTCGACGGTGTCGGGCAGGCCGGCGGTGTGCTGGGCGACGGTGTGCGGGGCGCCGGCGGGCAGGCCGTCCTTGGCGTGCACGAACTGCAGCCAGCGCCCGGTGGCCCGGGCCGCCCCGGCCGCCCGGGCCGCGGCGTCGCCGGTCCCGTCGGGAAGGGGCAGCACCTGGACGTCCGGCGCGTGCCGTTCGGCGGTCTCCCGGGCCCAGTCGCCGACCGCGGCCACGATCACCTCGGCGTCCGGCAGGGGGCGGGCGGCGAGGGAGTCGAGCAGTCCGGTCAGGTGGTCCTGGGTGTTCGGCCCGTGGACGATGACGCTGAGCTCGGGCATCGCGGGGACTCCTTCATCTCGTCGCTCCAGACGCGCCTATCCGGTCATGGTGTCACCAAAGTGATGAACCAGACGGGTGGAATTGCGCCTCATGGGGGAAGAGGCGCTTTCGTCCCCTGCGGTTCCCTATGTACCGGCTGGGCGAGTACCGGCTAGGCGTGTGCCGGCCGGGCGGCGGCGGAGGGCTTCGGCCGGGGCTTGGCGGACTTGTCCCCGGTGAAGGCCTCGTACTCCTTGAGGACCTCCTCCGTCGGCCCGTCCATGAGCAGCTCGCCGCGCTCCAGCCACAGCACCCGGTCGCAGGTGTCCCGGATGGACTTGTTGTTGTGGCTGACCAGGAAGACCGTGCCCGCGTGCCGGCGCAGCTCGCGGATGCGGTCCTCGGAGCGCTTCTGGAAGGACCGGTCGCCGGTCGCCAGGGCCTCGTCGATGAGGAGCACGTCGTGGTCCTTGGCGGCGGCGATGGAGAAGCGCAGCCGGGCGGCCATGCCGGAGGAGTACGTGCGCATCGGCAGGGTGATGAAGTCGCCCTTGTCGTTGATGCCGGAGAAGTCGACGATGTCCTGGTAGCGCTCCTTGATCTGCTCGCGGGACATGCCCATGGCCAGGCCGCCCAGGTGCACGTTGCGCTCGCCGGTCAGGTCGTTCATCAGGGCCGCGTTCACGCCCAGCAGGGAGGGCTGGCCGTCGGTGTAGATCCGGCCGTTCTCCACGGGCAGGAGCCCGGCGACGGCCTTCAGCAGGGTGGACTTGCCGGAGCCGTTGGTGCCGATCAGGCCGATGGCCTCGCCCTTGTAGGCGACGAAGGACACGTTCTTCACCGCGTGCACCCGGCGCACCCCGGCCGCCTTCTCGGCCTGCTTGCGGCGCAGCATGCGGTTGAGGGCGGCGGTGGCGGAGCCGCGGCCGGCCCCGGTGCCGTTGACCCGGTAGACGATGTCGACGCCGTCGGCGACGACGGTGGGGATCTTCTCGTTCGCGGTGCGGTCAGCCACGGCCGTACGTCTCCTCAGCCTTCCAGAAGTAGATGAAGCCGCCGACGCCGGCCACCAGCGCCCAGCCGATGGCGAGGGCCCACACGTGGTGCGGCAGCTGGTGCGCGTGGAAGCTGTCGATCAGGGCGAAGCGCATCAGGTCGATGTAGACGGCGGCCGGGTTGCTCTCCAGGGCGACCGTCACCAGGTGCGGCAGGCTGTCCTTCTTGGCGAGCTTGTCGATGCTCCACATGACGCCCGAGACGTACATCCAGGTGCGCAGCACGAACGGCATGAGCTGCGCGATGTCCGGGGTCTTGGCGCCCATCCGGGCCATCACCAGGGAGACGCCCGCGTTGAAGCTGAACTGGAGCAGCAGGGCCGGGAGCGCCAGCAGCCAGGAGACGCGGACCGGCACGCCGAAGCAGAGCAGGATCACCACCAGGGCGCCCATGGAGAACATCAGCTGCTGCAGCTGCTGCAGGCAGAAGGAGATCGGCAGCGCGGCGCGCGGGAAGTGCAGGGCCCGTACGAGGCCGAGGTTGCCGGAGATCGCGCGGGTGCCCGCCATGATCGAGCTCTGCGTGAACGTCCAGATGAACACGCCCGTGACCAGGAACGGGATGTAGTCCGGCACGCCGTGCTTGGTGCCGAGCAGGACGCCGAAGATGAAGTAGTACACCGCCGCGTTCAGCAGGGGCGTCATGACCTGCCAGACCTGGCCGAGCTTGGCCTGGCTGTACTGGGCGGTGAGCTTGGCGGTGGCGAACGCGCTGATGAAGTGGCGGCGAGCCCACAGTTGGCGGACGTACTCGGGCAGCGAGGGGCGGGCGCCGCTGACCGTCAGGCCGTGGCGGGCGGCCAGGGCCGCGAGGTCGTCGTCGGCCGGTATCGCTGTCGGGGGCGGTGTGTTCAGGACCTGGCTCACATCCGCTGCTTTCGTTCGGGGAGGGGGTGGGCGTTTACGGGATTCTTGACGTTCTCTTACGTCGGGACGGGACCGTATCGTCGCAACGTGAGCGTAGGACGATCGAGCGTCGGAACGCAACCGTTTCGTCGCTACGGCCTATGCTGTGCGGCATGACGACGAACGCCGACGAGCCCCAGCCGCGTCAGCGCCGCCGGGCCCCCGCCGGGGCGGCCGTGCTGCGGGAGGACGTGACGGAAGCCATCCGCGCCGCCGTCTTCGAGGAGCTCGCGGCGGTGGGGTACGCGCGGATGTCCATCGAGGGCATCGCGCGGCGGGCCGGGGTCGGCAAGACGGCGGTCTACCGCCGGTGGCGTTCCAAGCTGCACCTGGTGCTCGACATCGTCTCGGCGCTGGCCGTGCAGGGGCTGCCCGTCCCGGACACGGGCTCGCTGGAGGGTGACCTGCGGCTGCTCTACGAGGTCACCTCGCGCGCCCTGCGCCACCCGGTCGCCTCGCAGATCCTCCCGGACCTCCAGGCCGAGGCGGCGCGCAACCCCGAGATCGCGCAGGCCCTGCAGAAGGCGCTGCGCGAGGGGCAGGACGGGGTGGCCAGCGGCATCGTGACGGCGGCGGAGCGGCGAGGCGAGGTCCGGTCCGGCATCGACCACGATCTCGCCCTCGACCTGATCTCGGGCCCCTTGTACTGGCGCTCGGTGGTGATCCGCAGCCCCAAGCTGCCGAAGGGGTACCTGGCGGCCCTGGCCCGGGCCACGGCGGAGGCACTGAAGGCGGTCTGAGGGCGGCTCGGCGGGGTGTGTTCGGCCGGTTCGGCTCAGCGTGTCGGCCGCCGGACGGGTGGGCCGGCTTGGCTGGGCCGGTCGGGCGCGGGGGCGGGACTGGTTCGGCTGTCGGTGTGTCAGCGGGTGGGTCCGCCGATCCGGCTCAGCCGGTCGGGTGGATCCGGTCGCTTTTGCTGAGGCGGTCGGGCGGCGGATGGGTCGGTCGGTTTGGTTGAGCCGGTCAGGCGCGGGGCGCCTGCCGATCCGGCTCAGCCGGTCGCGGGTGCGTCCGGTCGGTCTGGCTAAGCCGGTCGGTCGGTTGGTGCGTTCGGCCGGTTCGGCTCATCCGCCCGACCGCCGGGCGGGTAAGTCCGCATGGCTGGGCCGGTCGGGCGCGGGGCGGGTGCGCCGATCCGGCTCAGCCGGTCGTGGGTGGGTCGGCCGGTTGGCTGAGGCGGTCGGGCGGCGGATGGGTCGGTCGGCTCGGCTGAGGCGGTCAGGTGCCGGGCGGGTGGGGCGGTCGGGTCGGCTCAGCTGGTCATCGGGGCCGAACGCGAAGGGGCAGCCCCAGGGCGGCGTCACCGGTGACGGCGGCCGCGGCGCTCGGGGCGGGACGGCCCGGTCGTTCGCGCGGGCTAGTGCCGTGCCGCCTCCGGATGGAGGCGTACCCAGCCCTCCCACGCCGAGGTGATCATGTCCTGGACGTCGTGGCGGGCCTTCCAGCCGAGTTCCGCGGCGGCCCGGTCGGCGGAGGCGACGACGCGGGCCGGGTCGCCGGGGCGGCGGGGGGCGACCGTGGGCGGGCGGTCGTAGCCGGTGATCGCGTTGATGCGGTCGATCATCTCGCGGACCGAGACGCCCTCGCCGCGGCCGATGTTGAGGGTCAGGTCGCGGCCGGGGGCGGCGCGCAGGGCGCGGGCCGCGGCCACGTGGGCCTCCGCCAGGTCGACGACGTGGATGTAGTCGCGCACGCACGTGCCGTCCGGGGTCGGGTAGTCGTCGCCGAAGATGCGCGGGGGAGCGTTGTGCGTGAGCTTCTCGAACACCATCGGGATGAGGTTGAACACGCCGACGTCGGCGAGCTCGGGGCGGGCCGCGCCCGCCACGTTGAAGTAGCGCAGCGAGGCCGTGGACAGGCCCGTCGCGCGGCCCGTGGCGCGGACCAGCCACTCGCCGGCCAGCTTGGTCTCGCCGTAGGGGGACATCGGCGCGCACGGCGTGTCCTCGGTCACCAGGCCGTCATCCCGGGCGGTGTCCGGCATGCCGTACACCGCCGCCGAGGAGGAGAACACGAAGGACGGGACGCCCGCCGCCGTCACCGCCTCCAGCAGGACGCGCAGGCCCTCGACGTTCTCCCGGTAGTAGTGCAGGGGGCGCTCCACGGACTCGCCGACCTGCTTCTTCGCCGCGAGGTGCACGACCCCGGTGACGCCGTGGTCGGCGAGGGCGCGGGCGACCCGGTCGCCGTCCAGCGTGGAGCCCACCACCAGCGGCACCCCGTCCGGCACGCGCTCGGCGACGCCGGTGGACAGGTCGTCGTACACCACCGCCTCTTCCCCCGCCTCGGTCAGCGCCCGTACGACGTGCGCCCCGATGTAACCGGCGCCGCCGGTGATCAACCAGGTCATGTGCGGTCGTCCCCTCGTCAGGTGGCCGGTGGGTGTCCCGCCCGCCGGTGAAGCGGGCCGGCTCTCAGTGAAGCAGGCGCCGTGCTCGTGCGCGTACCACGGACATCACACCGCGTACGCCGGGTGCCACGCGCAGCGCCAGGGCACCGGAGTGGGTCGCGTAGGGCTGGACGAGGACCACCCCGTGCCGGGCGCTCGGGACGGCGCGGCGGCGCAGCAGACCGGCGCCCGGCAGCGCGTGCGCCGTGACCTCGCGGCTCGCCCCGTCGCCGAAGCGGACCCGCAGGTGCAGGTCCCAGGTCCCGGGCCCGGACGCCGCCAGCTCCGCCAGGTCCACGGACGCCCCGGCCGTCCAGGTGCCGCCGGACCGCTCCAGGGCGGTCGTGCGGAGCGGGGAGGTCCGGTCGTCCTCCCGGCGCCGCCAGGCCACCTCCACCGACCTCGGCTCCGCCTGGGCCAGCCGCCCGTACATCTCGTGCAGGCGCAGCCGCAGCCGGGTGCCCCGCGCGCGGGGCCGCAGCCCGGCCTCCACGGCCAGCGGCAGGAGGCCGACCGGATGGGTCAGCAGGGCCTCCAGGGACACGTCGGGCAGATCGTCCGACCAGACGGGCGTGCCGTCCGCCGTGCGGGCGTACGGCGGCAGCAGGCGGGCCGGGCGGGCCGCCAGGTCGCGCAGCCGGGGCAGGTCACGCGGCTCGGGGGAGGCCAGGATCACCCGCCCGATCAGCCGGCCGGGCGCGGCCGGGTTGCGCGTCCAGTCGGCCGCGTCGTACTCCGCGAGGTGGGCCCGGGTCAGCTCCCACCAGGCGCGCCGGTAGGACGCGTCGCGCAGCCCCAGCTCACGGACGTACATGCGCAGGTCGTGGTCGAGGAACTTGGCGCGGGCCGCGCGGGCCAGCTGCTTCTGCCCGGCGCCCAGCAGGATCTCGTACGCCAGGCGGCACGCGTGCGTGCGGGCCCGCCAGTTGCCGGCGTCCGCGCGGTCCAGCGAGATCGACAGCCGCCGGGCGGACCGGCGTACGTGCCAGACGTACACCCGGTCGGGGACGAGCACGAGGCGCGGGCCGGCGGCGAGCACGCGCGCGGTGAAGACGACGTCCTCGTACGGGAAGCGGCCCTCGGGGAAGCGGATGCGGTGCTCGCGCAGGAAGTCCGTGCGGTACAGCTTGTTGACGCACAGCGTGTCGTGCACCAGGCGCGGTCGCTGCGCCGGGCGGGCGAGGACGGCGCGTTGTGCGTACAGGCGCTCCTCCCACGGTGTCTCGCGCCCCGAGGGCAGCTCCCGGCGTACGCACAGTCCGCCCGCGACCTGGGCGCGCTCCTGCTCGGCCGCCCCGAGCAGCGCGTCCACCGCGCCGGGCGGCAGGACGTCGTCGCTGTCCAGGAACATCACGTAGGGCGCGGTCACCGCGTCCAGCCCGGTGTTGCGCGGGGTGCCGCAGCCGCCGCTGTTGGTGCGGCGGCGGACCACGGTCAGGCGCGGCTCGGTCGTGGCCAGACGGGCCAGCAGGCCGGCGCTGCCGTCCGTGGAGCAGTCGTCGACGGCGACGACCTGGCGCACGGCGGGGCCCTGCGCGAGGGCGGACCGCACGGCGTCCGTCACATGGGCGACGTCGTCGTACCCGATGACCACGACGGCCACCGCGGCCCGGGAAGGGGGAGCGTTCATGGGCGTCCCTGGACGGATGCGCGGACGGGGTGAGGTTTGGTCCCGCTATGGGGTGGTTGGTACCCCGTGGGGAAGACGCTCCACACCCGGTTCCGGTTCACTCCTGGCGGCCGTTTCTGCGGTCCGGGGCCGACCCGGGCGGCGGCCGGAGCGGGGAAGCGGCGGCGTCTCATCACGCCGGATCGTAAGCCGGGCGAATGCCATGAGCGCGTCGATACTCCGCCACAGGACGGTAAGAGCTCGCCAAACAGGCCAATCGGGTTTCTTACCGCTGCTGGTCCGCCGCCGTGTCCAGGGCCGTGGTGAGGCGGTCGAGGCGGTCGCGCAGGTCGCGGATCTCGTCGAGGTCGAAGCCGGTCGCGGCCGCGATCCGGCGCGGCACCTCAAGCGCCCGCTCCCGCAGGGCCAGGCCCTGGCCGGTCAGCCCCACCTCCACCGAGCGCTCGTCGCGGGCACTGCGCTCCCGGCGCACCAGGCCGGCCGCCTCCAGCCGCTTGAGCAGGGGTGACAGCGTGCCGGAGTCCAGGCGCAGGTGCTCGCCCAGCTGCTTCACGGGCAGCGTGTCGTGCTCCCAGAGCACCAGCATCACCAGGTACTGCGGGTAGGTGAGCCCCAGGTCCTTGAGGATCACGCGGTAGACGCCGCCGAAGGCGCGCGAGGCGGCGTTCAGCGAGAAGCAGATCTGCTGGTCGAGGCGGAGCCAGTCCGCGGCGGGCGAGGTCATGCGTCCAGGATACCTGTTTGCCCGCCATTTAGTTGTGCACAACTTAATTGTGTGCTCTACTTCTGGACGTCACCGACTCGCCTCCTCACCGAGGCCCGCACAGACGGAAGGTTCTCCATGGACGCGCTCTACACCGCTGTCGCCACCGCCACCCACGGCCGCGAGGGACGCGCCGTCAGCTCCGACGGCACCCTGGACCTGGCCCTCGGCATGCCCGTGGAGCTCGGCGGCAACGGCCAGGGCACCAACCCCGAGCAGCTGTTCGCCGCCGGGTACGCCGCCTGCTTCGGCAGCGCCCTCGGTCTGGTCGGCCGGCAGGCGAAGGTCGACGTCAGCGACGCCGCCGTCACCGCCGAGGTCGGCATAGGCAAGCAGGGCGAGGGCTTCGCGCTCGCCGTCACCCTGCGCGTCGAGCTGCCCGAGGGCATCGACGAGGCGACCGGCCGCAAGCTGGTCGAGCAGGCCCACCAGGTCTGCCCGTACTCCAACGCCACCCGCGGCAACATCCCGGTCGACCTCGTCATCGAGTAACCGCCGCGGTCACCCCCCGACCCGGGCCAGCACCTCCCCCGTCCGCCGGCTCCACGCCACCACCACCGCCTCCTCGGGCACCGGATGCCAGCGCGTCAGCAGCAGCCAGCGCACGCGGTGGCGGCGGGCCAGGGCGGTGCGCTCGGTACGGGTCGAGTCCGGGGCGAGGTAGGCGCGCACGTCGGCGAGCAGCCGCCGCCGCTGCCGCTCGTCCAGCGCCGGGTCCGGCCAGGCGGGCGCGGCCAGGTTCGCCCCGTGCCCGGCGATCGCGTGGACGGCGTAGTAGCCGTCGGTGATCACCACCTCGCCGGGCCGGATGTACCGGGCCGCCCAGTCGTACGACGGCCAGCGCGGCGGCTGGGCGAAACCCACCGGGTCCAGGGCACGCGGTACCACCGCCCCCGCGTGCACCGTGAGGAACCCGGCGCAGGCGCCCGCCGCCGCGGCCCCGCCCAGCACCCGCCGCCACACCGGCCAGGGCCGGGCCGCCGCGAGCTCCACCGCCAGCGCGAACTGCGGCGGCACCAGCGCCAGCCCCAGGATCCGGCCGTAGGTGTAGTGGCCGCTGACCCAGCCGTACGCCACCACCAGGCAGTCCGCGGCGAACATCAGCACCAGCGGGTCCCGCGCGGAGCGGCGCCACCGCAGCCACAGCGCGGGCAGCCCCAGCAGCGCCAGCCCGTACCGCTCGCCCAGCCGCAGGTACAGCCCCCGGTGCATGGCGTCGACACTGCCGTCCGTGGCCAGCGCGAACACGTCGAAGTACGGCCAGGACCCCGCGACCAGCAGGGCCGCACCGCACGTCACCGCCCAGCGCGCGGCCACCGCGGCCCGCCGGCCGCGCTGCCACCCGGCGACCAGCGCGACGGCCCCCAGCCCGGCCGCCACGGAGGTGATCGGGTGGACCAGCAGGATCACCCCGTACAGCACCCCGGTCCCCGCGTACCCGGCCAGACCCCGCTGGCCGCTCGGCCCCACGAACCGCACCGGACCGGCGTCCCGCGCCCGTGCGCCCGTCAGCGCCCAGGCCCAGAAGGTGAGCCCGGCCGCGCACGCCGACGGGTAGCCGAGCGTGCCCGTCATCGACATCAGGCCCAGATAACCGCTCCACCAGGCGCGTTCGGTGCCCCACAGCAGCGTCATGGCGCCCAGCGCGAGCACCGGCGCCCAGGGCCGCGGGCTCAGCACCCGGACGAAACGGCCGAG
This sequence comes from Streptomyces sp. NPDC052682, assembly GCF_040678435.1. Classification (NCBI taxonomy): domain Bacteria; kingdom Bacillati; phylum Actinomycetota; class Actinomycetes; order Kitasatosporales; family Streptomycetaceae; genus Streptomyces; species Streptomyces sp. NPDC052682. Next base: position 42,410 of record NZ_JBFATS010000004.1, read on the forward strand.
CCCGGTCAGCAGCACCAGCAGGTTCACCGGCCCGGTCAGCTTCACGACCTCCCAGCCGGTCAGCCCCGTCAGCCGGGCGAAGAGGCCCTGCACGACCGCGTATGGCGAGTAGTACGGGCTGCCCGCGCCCGGCAGGTCGGCACTCGGGTGGCGCGGGTGGAGCAGGTCGGCCCTGAGCCGTTCGACGACCGCCGCGTGCTGCCCGGCGTCACAGCACAGCGGCACCCGCCAGTAGGCCAGCGACATCACCAGGAAGAACAGGAACCCGGCGAACTGGTAGGGGGTGGGGCGCCAGGGACGGCCACCGCGCAGCGCCGTCGCGCCGCGCGCGGTCCACCGGACAGGGAGCGTCTGTGACATTGGCGGTATGTTCCCGCCCGCGTCAACGCCCTGACCTGCCGTCACCTCATCGGGTGACTCCGGCCGGAGGCACTACCGGGCCAGCCCCACCGGAGTCCCCTGCGCCGGCACCGGCACCCGCCCCCGGGCCGCCGGCTCCAGCAGCAGCGGCACGCCCAGCACCGGCAGCAGCCACGCGAGCACGATCAGACGGTCGCCCCAGATGGTGATGTCCGGGTGCCCCGCCTGGGTGAGGATGCCGGTGAACGCGGCCGCGGCCAGGAAGCCGCCGAAGGCGGGGCGGCGCCGCGCCCCCCACGCCCCGGCCGCCAGGAAGGCGAGGAACAGCGGCTGCCACAGCTGCCGCCGCAGCCACTCCACCCAGAAGTTGACCTGCAGATGCAGGAACTCCCGCCACGGGTCGGCCCGGTCGGGCCGGGCGAAGTGGCCGGTGAGCAGGTCCTGCAGGCTGTCCGACTCGGACGGGTAGCGCAGCAGCCGGGCCAGCAGCACCGTACCGAGCACGGCCGCGCAGCCCACGCCCACCAGCGCGAGCACCCCGCGTCCCGGTGCCCGGCCCCGCCGCCACCGCCGTACGGCCAGCAGCGCGCCCGCCGCCGCCAGGCACACCCCGAGGAACAGCGCCTGCGAGTGCTTGACCGTGAACAGCGCGGCCAGCGAACCGCCCACCAGCGCCACACCGGCCCGCCCCCGCCGGCCTTCCAGCACCAGCGCGCAGCCCCACAGCGCCGCCAGCGTCAGCGCCAGCAGCAGCCCCTCGGTCATCGGGCGCATGGCGGTCGTCCCGCACGGCAGGACGTAGTACAGGGCCTGCCCGGTCAGTGCCAGGGGCACCGGCACGGACAGCGTCCGCAGCACCAGGAACGCCAGCACCCCGCCCGCGGCCGCGATGACCACGCTCGCCGCCCACAGACCCCACGTCACGCCGAGGACCGTCACGAACGGCACCAGGAAGACCGGGTAGCCGGGCCGCACCTCGAAGATCCGCATGAACCGCTCGGACATGAACGGCACGGTGTGCCCGCCCGTCTGGCCCGCCCGCAGCCGCGGCTCGACATACGCCCACTCCCGGGCCTCGCACTCCGACCTCACCCGCGGGGCGGGGTCCGGGCGGTGGAAGCGCACCACGTCCACGCTCTGGTTGCGCCGCGCGAGCGCCGCCTTGCCCATGCAGGCGTAGTCGATGGTGACCCGCGCCGCCTCCCGCTTGGACTCGCCGCGCAGACTCAGGGCGTACGACAGGTAGTTCTTGGTGTCCGGAGTGTCCCGGCCGGAGACGTTCGCCAGCTGGAGCACGGCGAACACCGCGGCCAGGACCAGCACCCAGGTGCGCGGCCTCACGACGACGTCAGCACGTCACGGCCGGCCGACGGAGCCGGCAGGACGTCCCGGACCGCGACCGGCGCGGGCATCCGCTCGCCCAGCATCAGCGTCCGCACGACCCGCTCGGCGGCCCGCCCGTCGTCGAACTGGCAGAACCGGTCCCGGAACGCCGACCGCAGCCGCGCCGCGTCCTCGTCCTGCCACGCCCCCGACGCGAACAGCCAGGCCAGCTCCCGGTAGGAGCGCGAGACATGGCCCGGCGGCTCGGCGGTGATGTCGAAGTAGGCGCCCCGGCTGGCCGCGAACGCGCCCCAGTCGTCCGCGTGGATCACGATCGGCCGGTCCAGCAGGGCGTAGTCGAACATCAGGGCCGAGTAGTCGGTGACCAGCACGTCGGAGGCGAGCAGCACGTCCTGGACGTGCGGTACGTCGGTCGCGTCTACCAGCACCCCGCGCCGGTGCAGCTCGGCCAGGCCCAGGCCCCGCGCCGGGCCGCCGGCGAGGGAGGGGTGCAGGCGGACCACCAGGGTGTGGCCGCCGCCCAGGTCCGCCGCGAACCGGGCCAGGTCGATCCGGTCCACGTGCCCGCCCCGGCGGTAGTCCCGGCGGGTCGGCGCGTACAGCACCACCGTGTGGTCCTCGGGGACGCCGAGCCGGGCCCGGACCTCCCGGCCGTGCTCGGGACCGGCGCCGACCAGGACGTCGTTGCGCGGGCTGCCGGTGCGCAGCGAGGTGAAGCGGCAGGGGTAGGCCCGCTCCCACACCAGCTCCGAGTGCAGGTTGGCGACCAGGCTGTAGTCCCACCGGTCGGCCCGGCGCAGCATCTGCGGCACGTCGAAGCCGTGCCGGGCGCCGGGCTTGTCCAGCAGGTCGGCGCCCATGTACTTCAGGGGCGTGCCCTGGTGGGTGTGGATGTGCGTGCTGCCGGGGCGTTTGACCAGCCCGCCCGGCCAGTTGACGTTGTTCACGAAGTACGTGGCCCGCTCGGTGATCCGCCGGTAGGCGGCCGAGCCCAGGATCACGTGCTCGGTGTCCTCGGGCAGCCGGGCCGCCAGCTCCTCGTCGGCCAGGACCCACACGCCCCGGATGTGCGGGGCCAGCTCCCGGGCCTTGTGGAAGACGGCGGCCGGGTCGCCGAGGACGCCCCGGTGCGAGAACGCCGAGTACACGGCGAGGTCCGGGTCGAGCGGGCGGAGGGTGTGGAGCGCGGTGCGGACCCGCCCGGCGCGCCCCAGTGCCGCACCCCGCGCCTGCCGGGCCCGCCGCCCCAGCTCCCGGGCGGCCCGCCCGCCCTGCCGCCGCAGGACGTAGGCCGCGTAACTGCCCTCCAGCACCCGCAGCCCGGCGGGCACCTCGGTGCCCGCCGGCCGGTGCGCGCGGAACAGCTCGGCGGTGCGGCGGAAGAACTCGCCCTTGGCGGACGGGGGCAGCCGGTCCGGCTTGGCGAGGATGTCCAGGCAGTGTTCGCCCATCTTGGTGTGCAGCACCGGCCGCCAGCTCGCCAGCGCCGGGCGGGAGTCGACGAACGCGAACACCCGCTCGTACTGCTGGTGGATGTCGAAGTGCTTGCGGCTGGTGGTGGACAGGATGTTGCCCTGCCGGCGCTGCCGGTAGTACAGGCAGATCCGGTCCAGCGTGGCGATGCGCTCCGCGCTGAGCAGCACGGGGAACGTCCAGGGCGTGTCCTCGTAGTAGCCGGGCGGGAAGGCGAAGCCCTCCCGGGCGACGAACTCCCGCCGGTAGGCCTTGTTCCACACCACCATCAGCAGGTCGAGGACCTCGGGCCGCTGGGCCGCCGTGAAGGTGCCGTCCCCGGCGTCCGCCAGCACGTGCGCGAGGACGTTGCGGCGCGTGGCGCCCCACCAGTAGGTGCGGGCGTAGTCGAAGACCAGCACGTCCGGGTCGGCGGTCTCCGCCAGCCGGTCGGCCATCGCGCGCAGCGCGCCCGGGGTGAGGGTGTCGTCGCTGTCGAGGAAGAGCAGGTAGTCGCCGGCGGCGTGCGGCAGGGCCGCGTTGCGGGCCCGGCCGAGCCCCACGTTCTCCGTCAGGTGCAGCACCCGGACCCGCTCGTCGCGGGCCGCGTACGCGTCGAGGATCGCGCCGCTGCCGTCCGGTGAGCAGTCGTCCACCGCGATCACCTCGATGTCCCGGTACGACTGCGCCAGCACCGAGTCGAGACACTCGCGCAGGAAGCCCTGCACCTTGAAGCAGGGGATGATGACGCTGAAGCGCGGCACGTCAGCTCCTCACCAGGGTCGTCGCGGCCGGGGCGGGGACCCGCTCGGCGAGCGGGAGCACGGGCGGAATCGCCTCCGGCGGCTCACCGAGGAAGATCCGGCGCACCACCCGCTCGGCGGCCCGCCCGTCGTCGAACTCGCAGAACCGCTCCCGGAAGGCGGCCCGCAGGGCGGCCGACTCGGCGTCGGCGTACGACCCGTCGCGGAACACCCGCGCCAGCTCCTCCGGCGTCCGGGCCACCGGGCCGGGCGGCGCCGCCATCAGGTCGAAGTAGACGCCCCGGGTCTCCCGGTAGACGTCCCAGTCGTCGGCGTACACGACGATCGGCCGGTCCAGGTTGGCGTAGTCGAACATGATCGAGGAGTAGTCGGTGACCAGGGCGTCGGCGGCCAGGCACACGTCCTCCGACGAGCGGTGCCCGGTCACGTCGATGACCCGGCCGCCGCTGCCGCGCCCGCCCCGGTCGTAGAAGTAGTGGGCGCGCAGCAGCACGACGACGTCCTGTCCGGCCGCCGCGCAGAACGCCTCCAGGTCCAGCCCGCCCGTCTCGAACCCGGTGCGGTAGTCGCGGTGGGTGGGCGCGTACAGCACGGCCGTCGCGCCCTCGGGAACGCCCAGCTCCTTGCGGACGCGGGCCACGTCGTCGGCGGACGCCGTGTAGTACACGTCGTTGCGCGGATAGCCGTACTCCAGCTGCTCGTAGGAGCCGGGGAAGGCCCGCTCCCACATCTGGGTGGAGTGGCGGTTGGCGGACAGGTTGTAGTCCCAGCGGTCCACCCGGCCCAGCAGCTTGGCGAAACTGCCGGTCGCGGCGGCCACCACCGGGTACGCCGACTGGTCCACGCCCATCGTCTTCAGCGGCGTGCCGTGCTGGGTCTGCAGGTGCACGCTGCCGGGGCGCTTGACCACGCCCTCGGCGAAGTTGGCGTTGTTCACCAGGTACGTGGCGCGGGCCAGGACCTCCCAGTACCGGCGGCTGCCGATCACGGCGTACTCGACGTCCGGCGGCATGGTGTGCTCCTGACCGGCCTCCACGAGGAACACCGAGCGGATGTGCGGCGCCAGGACGCGGGCCTTGGCGTGGATCGCGGCCGGGTTGCAGGCGTAGCCGCGGCCCCAGTAGGCGCAGTACACGGCGAGGTGCGGGTCGAGGGGGCGGCGCAGTTCGGTCTCGTACCGCAGCCGGGTGCGCAGCCCGTGCGGGCGGGGCAGGTGCGCCAGGGCCTTGGAGGTGGCCTGGTGGGCCTCGCGCAGCGCGCGGAACGCCGGGTACGCGCCGCAGGCCAGCAGCCGGTGCTGCACGCCGAGGCTGCCGCCGGGGGGCTGGAAACCGGCCGGGCGGTGCCGGCGGTACAGCGCGCCGGCCCGGCGGAAGAAGGCCCGGCGCCCGGCCGGCAGCCGCTCGGGGTGGGCGGCCGTCCTCAGGATCGCGGCGAACAGCTGCTCGAACAGCGGCCGGGCCCGCTCGGGCGGCAGGCCCTGCTCGGCGGCCCGGGTCAGCACCAGCTCCGTCTGGTCCAGCAGCTCGGTGTGGTGCGCGCCCGGCAGGTTCAGCAGGCTGCCCTGCCGCCGGACGAGATGCCGCACCACCACCGACCGCTCCACCGCCGTCCGCTCCGCCGCGAGCAGGGCCAGGCCGCCCCAGCCGACGTCCGTGAAGTGGCCGTCGGGGAAGGTCAGGCGGTGCGCGGTGACGAACGCCCGGCGCCAGGCCGCGCTCCACGCCGGCAGGTGCACGCCCGTCAGCCGGGGGGCCTGGCCGGGGGCGAAGACACCGTCGGGCGCCGAGGCCAGCAGCGCCGCGGCCGGGTTGTGGGGCTCGCCCTCCCACCAGGGGGCGCGCTCGTGCGCGAAGTGCAGCACGTCCACGTCGCCGGTGTGGGTCAGGCGGGCGTCCAGGGCCGCGAGCGCGCCCGGCACCAGGACGTCGTCGCCGTCGAGGAACAGCAGATACGCGCCGGTCGCCGCCCGCATTGCGGTGTTGCGCGCCCCGGCCAGCCCGGCCGACGGCGGGGAGTGCACGGGCGCCACCCGGCAGTCCCGCTCGGCGTACCGGGCGGCGACGTGGGCCGCGGGGGAGTCGGGAGCGTCGCAGACCGGGATCAGCTCGACGTCGCCGAAGGACTGCGCGAGGACCGAGTCCAGCGCCTGGGACAGCCGTCCTGCGACCCCGTGGGAGGGGACGATGATGCTGAAGCGGGGCATGTGGCTCTTTCTGTGTCGACCTGCTGCGTTGTCCTGTGGGGGCGGCCGCGCTCAGGTCACGGGAGACGGCCGGGCCGCCCCGTCGGCCGCCAGGTGGGCGGCCGGGTCGGGGTGGGCCGCGAGGAACCGGAGGGCATGCGGACTCCCGGAGGGCGAACGGCCGTCAGAGCCGGTCGTTGACGGTGGGGGACGGCGTGGGCTGCTGCGGCACGGTCGTGAACGGCGACGGCGCCTCGGCCGCAGTGGGCATCGGGCGCAGCCGCTCCTCCCGCGGCACCACCGGCGGCACGCCCCGCCGGCCGGGCAGGACCTGGCGCACCACCCGCTCGGCGGGGTGCCCGTCGTCGTAGGGGCACTGCCGGCGGCGGAACTCCGGGCGCGGCTGGGGCGAGCGCGAGCCGCGCAGGTGCCCGGTGTCGAGGAAGAGCGGGAAGTCGCCCGTGGCCCGCTCCGTGCCGGCGTTGCGGGCGGCAGGGGACAATCACACTGAACCTGGGCAAGAGGCATCCATCGGTCGGCGCGGGCGTTCGGCCCGGGAACGGCCGATGGGCCGTCCCGGTTACGGCGGCTGCTGCAACCGGGGGACGCGAAGGGGCGGACCCGTCAGGGGCCCGCCCCTCGATCGCCTCTCCTTGGGGCTACTTCACCGCGCCCGCCATCACACCCGACACGAACTGCCGCTGGAACGCGAAGAACACGGCCAGCGGGACCACCATCGAGATGAACGCGCCCGGCGCCAGCACGTCGATGTTGTTGCCGAACTGCCGTACCTGCGTCTGCAGCGCGACCGTGATCGGCTGGCTCCCGGCGTCCGTGAAGATCAGCGCGACCAGCATGTCGTTCCACACCCACAGGAACTGGAAGATGGCCAGCGACGCGATCGCCGGCGCGGCCAGCGGCATCACCACCCGTACGAACAGCCGCAGTTCACCGGCGCCGTCCAGCCGGGCAGCCTCCAGCAGCTCGCGGGGGATCTCCGCGAAGAAGTTCCGCAGCAGGAACACCGCGAAGGGCAGGCCGAAGCCGACGTGGAAGACGACCGCGCCGACGATCGAGCCGAAGATGCCGATCTCGCCGAAGAGTTCGGCGATCGGGATCAGCGCCACTTGCACCGGCACCACCAGCAGCCCGACCACGCCCAGGAACCACCAGTCGCGGCCCGGGAACTCCATCCAGGCGAAGGCGTACCCCGCCAGCGAGCCGATCACCACGACCAGGACGGTCGCGGGGACGGTGATGTAGACGGTGTTCAGCAGGGAGCTGGTGATGTCCTCGTTCTCCAGCAGCCGCCGGTAGGCGCCGAAGGTCAGCTGCGACGGCTCGGTGAACACGTTCCACCAGCCGTTCGCGGCGATGTCCTCCGGGGCGCGCAGACTGGCCAGCAGCAGACCGATGGTCGGCACCAGCCAGAACAGGCCGACGACGATCAGGAACACCCGCAGCAGACCGCCGCTGACGCCCTCGGCGAGCCGGGCACCCAGGGAGTGCCGGGCCTTGACGGTGGCGGCGGGCGGCGGTGCCGCCTTGGTGGGGAGACTGCCCGCGTCCGCGGTCATCGCCGCACCTCCCGCCTGAGCCGACGAATGTTGAACCACATCACGGGGATGACCAGGAGCAGCAGGAACACCGCGATCGCGCTCGCGATGCCCGGCTGGTCCTCGGAGAAGCCCTTGCGGTACAGCTCCAGCGCGAGGACGTTGGCGTCGTCCTGGGAGGAGCCCGGGGCGATGATGAAGACCAGGTCGAAGATCTTCAGCACGTTGATCATCAGGGTGACGGTGACGACCGCCAGGACCGGGGCGAGCAGCGGCACCGTGACCCGCCGGAACACCTGCCACTCGTTCGCGCCGTCCACCCGGGCGGCCTCCAGCAGTTCCCGGGGCACGCCCGCCAGCCCCGCCGCGATCAGCACCATCGCGAAACCGGCCCACATCCAGATGTACGCGCCGATGATCGCGGGTGTGACCAGGGACGGGCCGAGCCAGTCCAGCCCGTTGTACGGCTCCTTGAAGTTGCTCGCCGGGAGCCGCAGCTGGGCGCCGTCGGCCTTGGCGGGCAGTGTGAAGGTGCCGTCGTCGCCGGCCCGGGTCGACGCCACGACCTTGCCGTCCTTGACCGCCTCGATCCGCATCCCGGCGTAGCCCAGCTCGGAGGCGTCGGGGGTGTTCAGCTTGCCGACGCCCTTGCCACGGGTGAAGTCCTGCCAGGCCGTGCCGGTGATCTTGCCCGGCTCGGGCTCGGCCGCCACGGCCTTCTTCGCGTCGCCGGGCATCAGGTCCGGGGCCACACCCACCAGGGGCAGGCTGACCACCTGGCCCGCACGGACCGGGGACTTCGTGACGAACGCGCCCCCGCCCGCCGCCCGCAGCGGCGACTCGCGGCCCGGGTGCGCCTTCGGGAACGCCGAGGACTGGGCGAAGGTGTCATGGACGCCCACCCACACCGCGTTCGCGACGCCCTTGTCGGGGTCCTGGTCGTACACCAGGCGGAAGATGATGCCCGCCGCCAGCATCGAGATCGCCATCGGCATGAAGACGACCAGCTTGAACGCCGTGCCCCAGCGCACCCGTTCGGTCAGCACCGCGAAGATCAGGCCGAGCGCGGTGGCGACCGTCGGCGCGAACACCACCCAGATGACGTTGTTCTTCAGGGCGGTGCGGATGCCCTCGTCGGTGAAGAGGGCCTTGTAGTTGTCCACCCCGGCGAAGCCGTTGCCGGACTGGTCGTAGAAGCTGCGTACGACCGAGTACCCGATCGGGTACACCACGAGCGCGCCGAGCAGCACCAGGGCGGGCAGCAGGAACAGGGCCGCCACCGTCTTGCGGGTGCCCGTCACACTCTTGCGCGACTTGGGAGCGGGAGGGGCCGCAGGGGCCCCTCCCGCCGTGGCCGACGCCATGCCCATCAGCCTCCGTAGGCGGCGGCCGCGTCGGCCTCCAGCCTCCGCTGCGTACCCGCGACGTCCTTCGGGTTCTTCAGGAAGTCCTGGAGCGCCTTCCACTCACCCTTGCCGGGCGTGCCGCCGAAGGCCTGCGGGGCCTGGTCGGACATGTCGAAGCGGAAGTCGTCCCCGGAGTCGATGAGCGCCTTGGCGATCGTGCGCTGCACCTCGTTCGGGTACGCCGAGTTCGGCACGCTCTTGTTCGGCGAGAGGTAACCGCCCAGCTTGGCCTGGATGGTGGCCGCGTCCGGGGAGGCCAGGAACTTGGCCAGCGCCTGCGCCCCCTTGGAGTCCTTCAGGATCACCGCCGCGTCGCCGCCGGAGACCACCGGAGCGGTGTCACCCACCGCCGGGAACGGGAACACCTTCGCGTCGGTGCCGACCTTCGACTTGGTCTGCTGGATGTTGACCTGCGCGAAGTCGCCCTCGTAGACCATGGCGGCCTTCGGCTGGTCGCCGCCGGTGAAGACCTGCGTGACGGAGGCCGGGAAGTCGGTCTGCAGCGCGCCCTTGGCGCCGCCCGCCACGTAGTTCGGCTTGCCCCAGATCTCGGCCAGCGTCTTCAGCGCGTCCGCGACGGACGGGTCCGTCCACTTGATCTCGTGCTTGGCCAGCTGGTCGTACTTCTGCGGGCCCGCCTGGGAGAGGTAGACGTTCTCGAACCAGTCGGTGAGCGTCCAGCCCTCCGCGCCGCCGACCGAGAACGGCGTGACGCCCGAGTCGTAGACGGCCTGCGCGGTGGTCAGCAGGTCCTTCCACGTCTTCGGCTCGCTGGCTCCGGCGTTCTCGAAGACCTGGGCGTTGTACCAGATCAGCGACTTGTTGGCGGCCTTGTAGTAGACGCCGTACTGCTTGCCGTTCACCTTGCCGATGTCCTGCCAGCCCTGGGAGTAGTTCTTGCCCAGCTCCGACTGGACGTCGGAGTTCACCGGCTTGGCCCAGCCCTTGTCGACGGCCTGCTTGATGGCGCCGGGCTGCGGCAGCATCGCGACGTCCGGCGGCTGGCCGCCCGCCACCTTCGAGCCGATGAAGTTGATGATCGGGTCCTGGGCGGGCACGAAGGTGACCTTGGCGCCCGTGCGCTTCTCGAACTCGGCGAGAACCTTCTTGAAGTTGGCCTGTTCGGCGCCGGTCCACACGGCGGCGACCTCCAGGCTCTGCCCGTTCAGCTTGGGCAGGGTGACGGAGTTGCCGGTGTCCGGCGTGCTGCCGCCGGTGTCGGTGTCGCCGTCGTCGCCGCCTCCGCAGGCGGTGAGGGAGAGGGCGAGCGCCGCGACGACGGCCGCTGCGGCTCTGCCCGCCGTCGGGTGCCGGGTGGGGTGCTTGGTCGGGTGCCTGGTCGGCTGTTTGGGAGACCTGCGTGTCCGGATGGTGCTGCTCGTGCTGCGCATCACTGCCCCGTTCTTCGTTCCTCGTCGAACGTCGAGCGCTGTCCCGTGCGATCTGGTCTACGCCCGGGGGGTCGGGTCGGCAAGAGCGCACCGGCTGTCAAGGAGGACATCGTGACCGCGTCGTGACGCGGCGGGCCGGGGGCAGCCGAACTCGACCGTCCCCCCGGCCCACAGTCTCGTGCACGACGGACGCGACGGCATCTCGACGCGGTCCGTGCGGGCGTCCGCGACGCGGCGCTACAGCAGCGACGGCACCCGGACCGCCGCGACCTCACGCGCCGCGCGTTCCAGCGCGCTGGCGAGCAGCGCCAGGTCCGTCGGTCCGTTGCCCAGCTCCCGCACGGGACGCCGGGCCGGCGGGTCACCCATGCGGTGCCACTCCAGCGGCACCACCGTGGGGCGCAGCGTCGCCGTGCGCGGGATCCGGCCGGTGACCCGGCCGCCCTGGAACGGGGTGACCCGCCCGTCCGCGTGCGCCAGGCGGCCGCGGCCCGGGGCCGGTTCGTCCGGTCCGGGGGCCGGCGGGTCGAGCGTGATCCGCAGGGTGGCCCGCCGGACCGGCTCGGTCTGGGCCGTACGGGTACAGGGGCCGGTGGCCGCCACCAGGTGCACGCCGAGCCGTTCGCCGTCCCGGGCCACGGCCTCCAGCGCGCGCATCACGGAACCGGCCGCGGGCCGTCCGGGTGAGCCGAGCGCGGGGGAGACCAGCGCGTCCAGGTCGTCCACGACCACGACGAGCCGGGGCAGCGGGGGCGCGGCCTCGGTCTGCCGGCGGGCCGCCCCCGGCCGCAGCCGGATCGTCGTACTGGGCGGGGCGTCCAGGTCGCCGGTGGGCTCGGCGCCGCCCGCCGTGCCGCGGGTGGCCGCCGTGCGCTGGGCGACCATCCGGCCGGACAGCGCGCGGCCGGTGTGCCACTCGGCGAAACCGGACCGGCCCAGCAGCTCGGCGCGCCGCTTCAGCTCGGCGGTCAGCGACTGGGCGAACTCCCGCATGCGGACCGGGTCGTTGGCGGCCAGATGGGTGGTGACGTGCGGGACGTCCGTGCACACGCGCAGGCCCTCGCCGGCGCCGTCCGAGCCGGTGCCGCCCCGGCCGTCCACCAGGACGACGCCGAGCCGGTCCGGCCGCTCGGCGGCGGCCAGCGACGCGACGACCGCCCGCAGCAGCTCCGTACGGCCGCTGCCCGCCGGTCCCTCGATCAGCAGGTGCGGTCCGTCGGCCGCGAGGTCCACCCCGAGCGGGCCGCGCGGCCCGGCGCCCAGCACGGCGCACACCCGCCCGCCGAGCGCCTCCGGGTCGTCGGCGGCGTCCGCCCAGCGCGCCATCAGCGACGCCGGGGTGGCCCGGGCCAGACCCAGCTCGTCCAGGAGCCGGGCCGCCTGGGGCAGCGGGGCGGACACGCGCGGGTGCCGTTCGGCGGCGGCGGTGTCCGGGCGCAGCGGCGCCAGCGCCCGGGCGAACCGCTCCGCCCAGGGCAGGGAGACGGCGTCGACGGTGGCGATGGTGCCGTGGCTGATGGGGGCCGGGGCGGCGCTTCCGGTGGCCGCCTGGCCGGGGTGGGCCACGCGCATCAGCCGCAGGGCCGTCGCCACGTCGCCGCTGAGCAGGGCGACGGCACCGCACTCCCGGAACGCCGGCGACACCGCGCAGGCCGCCTCGTACGTCTCCGTCACCGGGGACACCGGGGAGGCCGCGGCCGTCTCGGCCAGGCACACCACGTGTATACCGGCGCGCGGCCCCTCCAGGGCCAGCCGCGCCACCGCCTCCCGCACACCGGCACCACCGGGGTCGCCGTCCACCACCAGCACCGTGTACGGCCCCGTGAAGCCGTCCGCCGCGCCGGCGCCGGCGTCGTCCCGGGCCCAGGAGGGGCGCCGGGCCGGATCGCGGGGGGCGGGCCGGGCCTGCGGCGCGAGGTCCTCCAGGCGGCGCAGGAGTTCGCCGGTGCGGGCCGTGGCCTGCTCGCGGTCGTAGGCGAGCAGCAGACGGCAGTCCTGGCCGTGTCCCGGGCGGACGTGCGGCAGCCAGCCCAGCCAGGACCATGCGGCGGTGCGCTCCTCCACCGGCCGGGCACGGTCGGCGCTGACCAGCACGATCTCCAGGGTGTCGGGGGAGTGCAGCGCGGCCAGCTGGGCCAGCACCGCGCGGGCCAGCCCGGCGAGCCGGTCCCGCGGCCCGGCCAGCCCCAGCGCCCCCACCTCGCGCAGCCCGGCGGTCACCGGCACGGCGGGCAGCAGGCGCGAGCCGTCCGGTGCCGCCCGGTCGGCGGTGCCGAGCCGCACCGCGAGCACCTCCGGGTGCCCGGGCCCGCGCTCCCACAGACGCGGCCCCGGACCCAGGGCCGTCAGCAGCAGCGTGGCCGGATCCGGCCAGGTCTCCCGTACGGGCCCCACCGCCGCCGGGGGCTCGGCGACCGCCTCGGCCGGCTCCTCCTCGTACACCGCCTCGGGACCGGCCTCGTCCTGGTCGCCGCGCCCCCCGGCCAGCCGCCGCGCCCACGCACCGAGCCCGCCGCGCCGCCGCCCACCGCCCTGCTGGGGCAGCTCGGTGCCGCGCAGGGGGGTGCCTTTCCGGCCGGTGGAGCCAGGGGCGCGGTCGTCGGGGTCGGCGAGGCCGGCGCCGTCGACGCCCGGGCGGGAGCCGGGGACGCCGCCGGGCGAGAAGCCGGGAGCGCCGCCCGGTCGGGAACCGTCGCGGGCCGGCGTGCCCGGGGTCCGGGGAGCCGGGACACCGGGGGCCGAGGTACGGGGATCCGCGCTGCCGCGCCCCGAGCGATCCGGGGGTGTGACGCCGTGCGGGGCGGCGTCCCTGGGGGGCGTGCCGCCGTGCGGTGCGCTGTCGTCCCGGGACACGGCGGTGGGGGACGACGTGGCGGCCGGAGCATGGGGAGAAGCGCTGCTGTGGGCTGTCGTACGGGCGGTCGTGCCTCCGGAGGCCGCCGCGCCGGGGCCCGTGGGGGCCGCGCCCGGCGCGCCGGGGGCCCGGGTACCCGGAGCCGCCGCACCGGGGTGCGCGGTTGCGGACACCGCCGTGTAGGCCGTGGGAGCCGCCGGCGCGGCCTCGCCGGGGCCCGCCACCCCGGACCGTCCCGGGTGGCCCGCCACCCCGGACCGTCCCGCGTGCGTGTCCGCCTCGCCCGGCACCGTCGGCGCCCGGTGCCCGAGGGGAGCCCGGCTGCCGTCCTCGTCCGCCCGCGTCCCGGGGCGCACGGCGAAATGTTCATCGGAGTTCCCGCCGGAGGGGCGCCCGGCAGCCGGGCCCGCCCCGGAGACCTCGCCCCGGCTCTCCACGGCGGGTGCCGCACCCTGCCCGGGCACCAGGGGCGGCTCATCCGGGCCGTGTCCCCTGCCCGGGGTCCCCCAGCCCGCCGTGCCGTGGGAGTGGTGCGTGACCTCGCCGGGGCCTGTCGGGGCCGGGGCCGAGCCCGCCGCAGCGCCGGAGGGGTCCGGCACGCGCACGTGGCCCTCGCCGTCGGGGGCCGTCTCCACCCGGCCACCCGGGCCGCCGGGCGGGGCCAGCCGCAGCGCCGACTCGCCGATGCGCAGCAGGGCGCCCGGGGGGAAGCGCACCGGGCGGGGGCCCACGCGCCGGCCGTCCAGCGTCGTGCCGTTGGTGGAGTCCAGGTCGGCGACCGAGACGCGCCCGTCGGCGGTCACCGTCACCGCGCAGTGCAGCCGGGAGACGTCCGGGTCGTCGAGCGGCACGTCGGCGTCGGCGGAGCGGCCGACGCGGATCTCGCCGCCGTGCAGCAGATGGACCCCGCCCGCGTCCGGTCCGGCGACGACGTGCAGCTGCGCCGGGGCGTCGTCCAGCTCGGGGTGCGGCTCGGGCTCGCCGGGGGCGCCCACGCACAGCACGGCGCCGTCGGTCAGCGGGGGTTCGCCGAGCGTGCAGCGCTGGGGGTCGAGGCGCAGGTCACCGGCGTACAGCACCGCCGTGCCCGAGCCGGACTCGCGGCCCGCGCCCGCCTCACCGGCGACCGCGGAGGCCAGTGCGGACGCCACCGCGGCCAGAGCCGTACCGGCGGGTGCCGTGACCAGCACGTCGCAGCTCGCGGCGCGGCCCCGCGCCCCATCGGGCGGGCCCAGCGGGTCTACGACGGTCAGCCGGATCTGCATCGCCGTCAGCGGTCCCTTCTGCGCGGGCGCGGAGTCCCCCACCCCACACGAGCACGTCGGCCAGTAACTCCCCGCATCCTCGCACCTGTCACTGACAACACGCCCGCCGCTCGGGAAGAAGTGATCTTGATTGGTCGGCTCTGCCCGCAAAAGTGCCTGACAGACGACACCCCGCCGACCGCTTGAGATCGGTCACGCCCGGTTTCGGCAACCTGGAGACCGAGGCGAGCGTCTTTCCTTCGAACGTGTACGGGGACCGGTACGTAAGACCCACAGAAAGACGACAGTCCGGTCCTCGGCACCCGGCACTACAGTGGGTCGGAGCACAGGCAAGCAGGCAAGGCAAGCAGCAGGGAGCGCGTGACGTGCGGCCAGTCGGCAGCAAGTACCTGCTCGAGGAGCCGCTCGGACGCGGCGCCACGGGCACCGTCTGGCGAGCCCGCCAGCGGGAGACCGCGGGCGCCGAGGCGGCCGTGCCCGGACAGCCCGGCGAGACCGTGGCGATCAAGGTCCTCAGGGAGGAGCTGGCCGGCGACGCCGACGTCGTGATGCGGTTCCTGCGGGAGCGCTCCGTCCTGCTGCGGCTCACCCACCCCAACATCGTCCGGGTCCGCGACCTGGTCGTCGAGGGCGATCTGCTGGCCCTGGTCATGGACCTCGTCGAGGGCCCCGACCTCCATCGCCACCTGCGCGAGAACGGGCCCTTCACCCCCGTCGGCGCCGCGCTGCTCACCGCCCAGATCGCCGACGCGCTCGCCGCCAGCCACGCCGACGGCGTGGTGCACCGCGACCTGAAGCCGGCCAACGTGCTGCTGCGGCAGGACGGCGACCAGCTGCACCCGATGCTGACCGACTTCGGCATCGCACGCCTGGCCGACTCCCCGGGCCTGACCCGCACCCACGAGTTCGTCGGCACGCCCGCGTACGTCGCGCCCGAGTCGGCCGAAGGCCGCCCGCAGACCTCCGCGGTCGACATCTACGGCGCCGGCATCCTGCTCTACGAGCTGGTCACCGGCCGCCCGCCGTTCGCCGGCGGCTCCGCCCTGGAAGTGCTGCACCAGCACCTGAGCGCCGAGCCGCGCCGCCCGTCCACGGTGCCCGACCCGCTGTGGACGGTCATCGAGCGCTGCCTGCGCAAGAACCCCGACGAGCGGCCCAGCGCCGTCAGCCTCGCGCGCGCCCTGCGGGTCGTCGCCGAGGGCATCGGGGTGCACGCCACCTCCGCGCAGATCGCCGCCGCCGAGAACGTCGGCGCGCTCCTCGCGCCCGACCCGGCGCCGGCGCCCGTGCCCGGTACGCCGGGTGCTTCCGGGGACGCCGACCCGACGCAGGTCCTGCCGCACGGCGCGGGGGCGTACGACCCCAACGCCGCGACCAGCGTCCTGCCGCACACCTCAGGCGCCGCCGACCCCACCGCCGTGCTGCCCCACCGCGGCGCGGCCGACCCCACGGCCGTCATGCCGCCGGTGCCGCCCGGACAGCCGGGGCAGCCGGGTCAGCCGGGCCAGCAGGAGCCGCACCCCTGGCAGACCCAGCTGCGGGCGGCCCGCGACCGCAACGAGCAGACGCAGATCCAGTACCTCGACCCGAACGAGGACCCGCTGCGCCGCCGCCCCCAGCGCCAGGTCGCCCGGCCCCAGCAGCCGCCGCGCCGGCCGCAGCAGCCGCGCGGTCAGCAGCCCCCGCCGCCCGGTCCCGGCTACGGCCATCCGCAGCAGCAGCACCAGCCACAGCCGTACGCCCCGCCGCGGCCCCAGCAGCCGCAGCCGCAGCGGTACGCCCCGCCCCCGCCGCCGCCCGAGCCGCAACGGCCCGTGCGTGAGCCCCGGCAGCGGCAGCGCAGCGCCAACCCGATGCGGATCCCCGGGCTCGGCTGCCTGAAGGGCTGCCTGTTCACGCTCGTCATCCTGTTCGTCGCGGGCTGGCTGATCTGGGAACTGAGCCCGCTTCAGGAGTGGATCGGCACCGGCAAGGGCTACTGGCAGCAGATCAGCGACTGGTTCGGCCAGGTGAGCGACTGGATCGGGCAGTTGGGCTCGTCGAAGTAGCGGCAGCGGCTGTCGACTCTGGGGATTTGTCGACAACTGGCGGGTGATTTCCGCCTCCTCGGTGAAGGCCGGCTCGCCGGACGCGTAGTTTTGTCGGCAACACGCGTCGGTAGGAGCAGCCTTGGCACGGAAGATCGGCAGCCGGTACACCGCCCACCAGATCCTGGGGCGGGGCAGCGCCGGCACGGTGTGGCTGGGCGAGGGACCCGAGGGCCCGGTCGCCATCAAGCTGCTGCGCGAGGATCTCGCCTCGGACGAGGAACTCGTCGGGCGGTTCGTGCAGGAGCGCACGGCCCTGCTGGGGCTGGAGCACCCCCATGTCGTGTCCGTACGCGACCTCGTCGTCGACGGCAACGACCTGGCGCTGGTGATGGACCTCGTCCGCGGTACGGACCTGCGCACCCGGCTGGAACGGGACCGGCGGCTCGCCCCCGAGGCGGCGGCCGCCATCGTCGCGGACGTCGCGGAGGGGCTGGCGGCGGCGCACGCGGCCGGGGTCGTGCACCGGGACGTCAAGCCGGAGAACATCCTGCTGGACATGCAGGGCCCGCTCGGCCCCGGCGGCTCGCACCGGGCGCTGCTGACGGACTTCGGTGTGGCGAAACTCATCGACACCCCGCGCCGGACACGGGCCACGAAGATCATCGGCACGCCGGACTACCTCGCGCCGGAGATCGTGGAGGGCCTGCCGCCCCGGGCCTCCGTGGACATCTACGCGCTGGCCACGGTCCTGTACGAGCTGCTGGCCGGCTTCACCCCGTTCGGTGGCGGTCACCCCGGCGCGGTGCTGCGCCGCCACGTGACGGAGACGGTCGTTCCGCTGCCCGGCATCCCGGACGAGCTGTGGCAGCTGCTGGTGCAGTGCCTGGCCAAGGCGCCGGCCTCGCGGCTGCGGGCCTCGGAGCTGGCGGCGCGGCTGCGGGAGCTGCTGCCCCTTCTCGCGGGGATGCCGCCGCTGGACGTGGACGAGCCGGACGTGGAGCCCGCCGAGGAGGCCGCGGCCGACCGGCAGGAGACGCCCGCGGGGCCGGCGCCGGCCGGGCGGGCGGTACGGCGGCGCGGCGCGGTACCGCTGGTGCCGGGCGCCAAGCCGGCCGACTCCAACCGTGACACGCATACGTCGATGAGGGTGCCGGCGCCGGACGAGCTGGCCGGCGGCGCCCTGGGGACGGCCCGGGCGCCCCGGGCGGCGGGGGCGCCGCGCCCCGGCTCGGCCCGCAACCGGGCTGCGGCGCGGCGCCGCCGGGTGGCGCTGGGGGCGGGGGCGGTGGCCCTGGTCGCGGCGGTCGGCGTCGGCACCTGGCTGGCCACCTCCGGCGACGACGCCGGCGCGACCCCCCAGAACACCAGCACCTCGGCCCCACCGTCCCCCTGACCCCGGGCCGCTTTCCCACCCACCCGACACGGTCGGCCAGGAGCCCCGGCGGGGGCCCGCCCCCGCCCTTCCCCACCCGCCCACCCGACACGGTCGGCCGAAAGACCAACCCCCGGGGCTCCGCCCCGAACCCCGGCGGCTCCTCCACGCGGTCGGCCGGAAGGCCTGCGTCCGCTGTCCCGCCCCGAGCCGGGACGCTCCGCCCCCTGCGCCCCCGGCGGTCCGCTCGACGCGGTCGGCGGGAGGCGCGGGCCCCGGGGCTCCGCCCCGAACCCCGGCGGGGCTCCGCCCCGAACCCCGGCGGGGGCTTCGCCCCCTGCACCCCCAGCGGTCTGCTCGACGCGGTCGGCCGGGGGCCCAGGCCCCCGGGGCTCGGCCCCGTACCCCGGCGTCCCCTCCACGCGATCGGCCGGGAGGCCCGTGCCCGCTGCCCAGCCCCCAGCCGGGACACTCCGCCCCCTGCACCCCCGGCAGCCCGCTCGACGCGATCGGCCGGGAGGCCCGGCCCCGGGCCCCGCCGCGAAGCCCGTAGGGGGCGCCCAGCGGCCCCCTCCGCACGGTCAACCAGCAGGCCCGGACCCGCCGCCCCCGCCCCCACCCGGGACACCTCGCCCCTGGCACACCGCCCGCCCCCTCCTCACGCTCGGCCAAAAGGCCCGGGCCCCCGGCCCCCTCCTCGCACCCCGCCGGAGGCCCCGGCCCCGCACCCCCGCCTGGCGGAGCCGTTACGCTGGAGGCGTGGCAGTCGTCGATGTATCCGAAGAGCTCAAGTCCCTCTCCTCGACCATGGAGTCGATCGAGGCCGTTCTGGACCTCGACAAGATGAGGGCAGACATCGCCGTGCTCGAGGAGCAGGCGGCCGCGCCGTCCCTGTGGGACAACCCGGACGAGGCGCAGAAGATCACCAGCAAGCTCTCCCACCTCCAGGCGGAGGTGAGGAAGGCCGAGGCCCTGCGCTCGCGGATCGACGATCTCGCCGTGCTGTTCGAGATGGCCGAGGAGGAGGACGACCCGGACACCCGGGCCGAGGCCGAGGCCGAGCTCGTCGCCGTGAAGAAGGCGCTCGACGAGATGGAGGTGCGGACCCTCCTCAGCGGGGAGTACGACGCCCGTGAGGCGCTCGTCAACATCCGCGCCGAGGCCGGCGGCGTCGACGCCGCCGACTTCGCCGAGAAGCTCCAGCGGATGTACCTGCGGTGGGCCGAGCGGCACGGCTACAAGACCGAGGTCTACGAGACGTCGTACGCCGAAGAGGCCGGCATCAAGTCGACCACCTTCGCGGTGCAGGTGCCCTACGCCTACGGCACCCTCTCCGTCGAGCAGGGCACGCACCGCCTCGTGCGGATCTCGCCCTTCGACAACCAGGGGCGGCGCCAGACCTCCTTCGCGGGTGTCGAGGTGCTCCCCGTCGTCGAGCAGTCCGACCACGTCGAGATCGACGAGAGCGACCTGCGCATCGACGTCTACCGGTCCTCCGGGCCCGGCGGCCAGGGCGTCAACACCACCGACTCCGCCGTGCGGATCACCCACCTCCCCACCGGCATCGTCGTCTCCTGCCAGAACGAGCGGTCCCAGATCCAGAACAAGGCCACGGCGATGAACGTCCTGCAGGCCAAGCTGCTCGAGCGGCGCCGGCAGGAGGAGCAGGCCAAGATGGACGCCCTCAAGGGCGACGGCGGCAACTCCTGGGGCAACCAGATGCGTTCGTACGTGCTGCACCCCTACCAGATGGTCAAGGACCTGCGCACCGAGTACGAGGTCGGCAACCCGGAGGCCGTGTTCAACGGCGAGATCGACGGATTCCTCGAGGCTGGAATTCGCTGGCGCAAGCAGCAGCAGAAGTAACTTTGTCGACATCACA
The DNA here is from genome assembly GCF_040678435.1 of Streptomyces sp. NPDC052682. NCBI lineage: Bacteria > Bacillati > Actinomycetota > Actinomycetes > Kitasatosporales > Streptomycetaceae > Streptomyces > Streptomyces sp. NPDC052682. Next base: position 62,271 of record NZ_JBFATS010000004.1, read on the forward strand.
ACTGCCGCCCCCCGGGCGGCAGTTGTCGTTATGTCTGGGTTTTACATCACACTCACGACCGCCAAGTTCCCGTAAAGCGCCCGTTCATGGACATGGCGCACGCAACGGCCTTGACGTTGCTTTGAAAAATGGGAAGGGTGAAGCGTGGCATGCGTTGTCTCTGGGGCGCATGTGAACCGGGGGGCTTCATCTGCAGCTACCTCCGTCGATCACGGCCCCGAACGCCGCCTCACTGACGATTCAGCTACTGGGGGTAGCAACCACATGACCAGCAAGACGCGTATTCGCGTCGCGCGCATCGCGGCCGGTGCCGTGATAGCCGCCGGTGCCTCGCTGACCGCGGCGGGTGCCGCATCCGCCACGGAGGCGGAGGACTGCCTGTTCGGCGTGCTGTGCGCCAAGGACGACCCGACCACCCCGCCGCCGGTGACGCCGCCGCCGCCCACCGAGCTCCCCACCGACCCGGTCACCCCGCCTCCGGCGACCCCGCCGACCGACGAGCCGACCGAGCCCACGGAGGAGCCCACCGAGCCCACCGAGGACCCGGTTCCCCCGTCCGCCGACCCCACCGCCCCGGGCAACGGCAACGGCCACGGCGGCAACGGGAACGGCCACGGGAACGGCAACGGTTCCGGCCACGGCAACGGTGGCGGCAACGCCGCCGACCCGGACGGCGGCTCCGGCGCCTCCACCCAGGAGCAGGGCTCCTCGGCCCTCACCGACACCGGCTCGGGCAGCACCCCGGCGCCCACCGCCCAGGGCGGCGGTGAGGAGCTCGCCGAGACCGGTGCCGCGCAGACCACGTTCCTGCTGGTCGGCGCCGCCACGATGATCGCCGGCGGAATCGGCTTCCGGGTGCTGCCGCGCATGATGGGCGGCCGCGGCGGGGCCGCTGCCTGACGGTAGCCGCCCGCGTACCCGGCGTACACGGCGAAGGGCCCGGAGCGTCACGCTCCGGGCCCTTCTCGTCGCCTCGGCCGAACCGGCCGCGAGGGGGCCTACGCGGTCTGGTGGGCCAGCAGGGCCACCGCCGCGATCAGCACGACCAGCAGTGCGATCAGCGTCATCGGGTTCAGCCCCGCGAAGAAGTTCTCCTGCTGCAGCCGCTCGCGGTTCGCACGGCACACGGGGCACCGGCCCTCGCTCACGGGCGCCGCGCAGTTCGCGCACACCAGCCGGTCGTACGTCATGCGCTCGCCCTCCTTGCACCGGTTTCCATGTAGCTCAACGCTCGCGGCGGCGCGAACGTTCCCCCTCCACTGTGCCAGGTTCCTCCGGAGGGTGCGCGGGGCGTCCGCGAAGGGGTGGCGGTGCCCGGTCGCGGACCGGACGTCAAAGGAACCCGTACAAAACGGCATATCCGCCGCGCAACCCCAACCGGTGACTGCGGTCCCATACCCGGTTCGCGTATGGTCACGCTCATCTACCCCCGGCTACCCGTGGTGCATCCGTGATCCGATTCGACAACGTCTCCAAGGTCTACCCCAAGCAGAACCGCCCCGCCCTCAGGGATGTCTCCCTGGAGGTCGAGAAGGGCGAGTTCGTGTTCCTCGTGGGGTCCTCCGGCTCCGGAAAGTCCACCTTCCTGCGGCTGATCCTCCGCGAGGAGCGGGCCAGCCACGGGCAGGTGCACGTTCTGGGCAAGGACCTCGCACGCCTGTCCAACTGGAAGGTGCCGCACATGCGCCGCCAGCTGGGGACGGTGTTCCAGGACTTCCGTCTGCTGCCGAACAAGACGGTCGCCGAGAACGTCGCCTTCGCGCAGGAGGTCATCGGCAAGTCGCGCGGCGAGATCCGCAAGTCCGTCCCCCAGGTGCTCGACCTCGTCGGCCTCGGCGGGAAGGAGGACCGGATGCCGGGCGAACTGTCCGGTGGTGAGCAGCAGCGCGTGGCCATCGCGCGGGCCTTCGTCAACCGGCCCAAGCTGCTCATCGCCGACGAGCCCACCGGCAACCTCGACCCGCAGACCTCCGTCGGCATCATGAAGCTGCTGGACCGCATCAACCGGACCGGCACGACCGTGGTGATGGCGACGCACGACCAGAACATCGTGGACCAGATGCGCAAGCGCGTCATCGAGCTGGAGAAGGGCCGCCTCGTCCGCGACCAGGCACGCGGCGTCTACGGCTACCAGCACTGACCCCCGTAGCAGTCCACGGAAAGGCCCGAAGAAGCCGCCATGCGCGCCCAGTTCGTCCTCTCGGAGATCGGCGTCGGTCTCCGCCGCAACCTGACGATGACCTTCGCGGTCATCGTCTCCGTAGCCCTGTCGCTCGCCCTGTTCGGCGGGTCGCTCCTGATGAGCGACCAGGTCAGCACGATGAAGGGCTACTGGTACGACAAGGTCAACGTCTCGATCTTCCTGTGCAACAAGTCCGACGCCGAGTCGGACCCCAACTGCGCCAAGGGCGCGGTGACCGACGACCAGAAGAAGCAGATCGAGGCCGACCTCAAGAAGATGCCGATCGTCCAGACGGTCACCTACGAGTCGCAGGACGAGGCGTACAAGCACTACAAGGAGCAGTTCGGCGACTCCCCGCTGGCCGCGTCCCTGACGCCGGACCAGATGCAGGAGTCGTACCGCATCAAGCTGAAGGACCCGGAGAAGTACCAGGTCGTCGCGACCGCCTTCGACGGGCGGGACGGCGTGCAGTCCGTGCAGGACCAGAAGGGCATCCTGGACAACCTGTTCGGGTTGCTCAACGGCATGAACTGGGCCGCGCGGGCGGTGATGGCGCTGATGCTCGTCGTCGCGCTGATGCTGATCGTCAACACCGTGCGCGTCTCGGCGTTCAGCCGCCGGCGTGAGACCGGGATCATGCGCCTGGTCGGCGCCTCGGGCTTCTACATCCAGGCGCCGTTCATCGCGGAGGCCGCGGTCGCCGGGCTCATCGGCGGCACGCTCGCGTGCGGCTTCCTGCTGCTCGCCCGGTACTTCATCATCGACCACGGCCTGGCGCTGTCCGAGAAGCTGAACCTGATCAACTTCATCGGCTGGGACGCCGTCCTGACGAAGCTGCCGCTCATCCTCGCCACGAGCCTGCTGATGCCCGCGCTGGCCGCGTTCTTCGCGCTGCGCAAGTACTTGAAGGTGTGACGCATGCCAAGAGGGGCCGTGCGGTCAACGGACCGTACGGCCCTTCCGCTTGTCCTAGACTCACCGGCATGTCAGGTCGTGACCTGTTCTGTCAGCCCCGCCGCATGCGCCGCGGGGCCGCCCTGACCTTGGTCTTCGCGAGCGTCCTCGGCGTCGGCGCCGCCACCGGCTCCCTGCCCGGCACGGACCGCGAGACCGCTACGGAGGCGGCCCGTCCGGCCGCTCCCGCCGGGCACCACGCGGACGTCGTCAGGGCGGCCGAGGAGGCGATGGCCGACGGCACGTCCTCCATGGAGGCCGCCCGGCGCGCCGTCAGCCGCAGCGGCGACCGGTGGGCCGCCGTCTACTCCCCGGGCGAGTACGAGGAGTTCGAACAGGCCCTCGACGGGCGGTACACCGGCGTCGGCCTGTGGGCGCGGCGCGAGCGCGACGGCCGTATCGAGGTGACGAAGGTGCGGGCCGGATCGCCCGCGGCCGAGGCCGGCATCCGCCCGGGCGACCGGCTGACGCGCGTGGACGGACACCGCGTCGACGGCCGGCCCGTCACCGAGGTCGTCTCCTTACTGCGCGGCGAGGCCACCGGAGCGGACGCCGGTACGACCGTCCGGCTCGGCCTGCAGCGCGGCACGCGCGTGTGGACCGAGACGCTGCGCCGGGCCCGCCTGTCCACCGACTCCGTCACGGTGCGGCACCTCGCCGGCGGGGCCACCGTCATCAAGGTCGCCGCGTTCACCAAGGGCACCGGCGACCAGGTCCGCGGCGCCGTACGGCGCGCCCCGCACGGCGCCGGGATCGTCTTGGACCTGCGCGGCAACTCCGGCGGCCTGGTCACCGAGGCCGTCACGGCCGCCTCCGCCTTCCTCGACGGCGGTCTGGTCGCCACCTACGACATCGACGGCGAGCAGCGCGCCCTGCACGCCGACGGCGGCGGCGACACCGCCAGGCCCCTGGTCACCGTCGTGGACGGGGGCACGATGAGCGCGGCCGAGCTCCTCACCGGCGCCCTGCAGGACCGCGGGCGGGCCGTGGTCGTCGGCTCCCGCACCTTCGGCAAGGGCTCGGTGCAGATGCCGAGCCGGCTGCCCGGCGGCTCCGTCGCCGAGCTCACGGTCGGGCACTACCGCACCCCGTCCGGCCGCAGCGTCGACGGCCAGGGCATCACTCCCGACCTCGAGGCGGACGAGGGCGCGCTGCGCCAGGCCGAGACGGTGCTGAGCGGCCTGGGCGAGGCGCGGTAATCGGCTTCCCGCCGACCCCCTGCGTAGTGCGAAAATGGGCGGCACTATGGCTAAGGAAAAAGGGCGCAAGCTGATCGCGCAGAACAAGAAGGCGCGGCACGACTACCACATCATCGACACCTACGAGGCCGGACTGGTCCTCACGGGCACCGAGGTGAAGTCGCTGCGCCAGGGGCGCGCGTCGCTGGTCGAGGGCTTCATCCAGGTGGACGGACACGAGGCGTGGCTGCACAACGTGCACGTGCCGGAGTACAGCCAGGGCACCTGGACCAACCACAGCGCCCGCCGCAAGCGGAAGCTGCTGCTGCACCGCGCCGAGATCGACAAGCTGGAGGCGAAGGCGCAGGAGTCCGGCCACACCATCGTGCCGCTGTCCCTGTACTTCAAGGACGGCCGCGCCAAGATCGAGATCGCGCTGGCCAAGGGCAAGAAGGAGTACGACAAGCGCCAGACGCTCCGCGAGAAGCAGGACCGGCGCGAGGCCGAGCGCGTGATGTCCGCCGTGCGCCGCAAGGCCCGGGCCTAGACCGCCGGGAATACGGTGGCATCCAGGGGCGTTGATCTCGTACGATGGCACCTGCACCGCTCAGGCGGTGCGCAGCACCCCTCGCGGGTGCGCACCTTGAGAAATCAACATGGGGATGATCGGTTTCGACAGCGGATGTCGAAGCAGGGGAAGCGTGTCGAGGAAGCGGCCATGATCTCGTAAACCACAGGCCGAAAAAAATAACTGCCAATTCCAAGGCAAAGCTCTCCCAGGGCGAGCTCGCCCTCGCTGCCTGATCTAAGGCCGCGAGCGCAGCTCCCCTACCAAAGGGAGTGTCAGTCCGGGGGTGTTCCCGACCCGGGTCCTGGCATCATCTAGGGAACTAAACCTCGATCCCGGTCACGGGGTGAAGAGGGAAACCACACAGTGACTGGGCCCGTCGGAGACTTGTCCGCGTGATCTCCGGGGCCGAGAAAAGCGAAGCGGACTGCACACGGAGAAGCCCTGGTTCTGCACCGTTGGACGCGGGTTCGATTCCCGCCATCTCCACGAAGACGACAGGCGACGTGTGCCCGCGGACAGCGCGGGCCGCGTCGCCTTCGTCGTTGTCGCGCGGCTTCTCACCCACGTCAGTGTGCCCGGGGTGCGGTGCTCGCCCGTTCCGTCAGGCGCGGCGGGAGCAGGGTCGTGTGCGGGACGGGGGTGCCCGCCAGCTTCTTCATCAGCAGTTCCACCGCCCGCTCACCCATCTCCGCCGCCGGCACGGCCACGGACGTGACCGGGACGCGCACGGATGCGGCGAGGTCGTCGGGGCACAGGGCGATCACCGACACGTCGCCGGGCACCCGCAGGCCGAGGGCCTCGAAGGCGTCGATGAGGGGTTCCAGCAGGGGTTCGTTGTGGACGACGACCCCGGTCAGGGCCGGCTGCTCCCGCAGCAGGTGCTCGGCGATGCGGCGGGCGGCCTCGGGGCCGGGCTCGCAGGGGTGTACGGCGCAGGCCAGCCGGTGCCGGTCGGCGGCGGCTGTGAAGCCCTGCACGAGGCGCTGCGCGAACGCGGTCTGCCGGACGTACACCTCCGGCGGGGAGCCGACCAGCGCCAGCACCCGGTGCCCGAGCCGCACCAGATGCTCCACGCACGCCTCTCCGGCCGCCCTGAAGTCCAGGTCGAGGCAGGTCAGCCCGTCCGGCTCGGCGGGAGCGCCGATCAGCACGCACGGCCGGTCCAGGGACCGCAGCAGCGGCAGACGGGGGTCCTGGAGTTCGACGTCCATGACGAGCAGCGCGTCCACCAGGGCCGTCTCCGCGATCCCGCGCAGCCTCTCCTCGCCGTCCTCCTGGGTGAGCAGCAGCACGTCATGGCCGTACCGGCGGGCCGTGGTCACCGCCGACACCGCGCACCGCATCGCCACCGGCACATGGATGCCGGCCCGTAACGGGAGCACGAGGCCCAGCACGTCCGACGTGCCGCTGGCCAGTGCCCGGGCACCGGCGTGCGGGCGGTAGCCCAGTTCGCGGACGGCCGCCTCGACACGGCGCCGGGTCTCCTCGGAGATGGGTCTCTTGCCGCTCAGCGCGTAGGACACGGTGCTGGGGGAGACCCCGGCGTGCCGTGCCACGTCCGTGATCTTCACCATCAGCCCAGCTCCAGGGAGAGGAAGCCGGTGCCGGCCGCGGCGCGCGCCTCGCGGTCGCCGGCTGCCAGGCCCCAGGGGCGCGACGGGTCGCCGCAGGAGGCGCGCAGGGTGTCGCCTTCCCGTACCACCGTGAAGGTGACGTCCTGGACCACTACCGTCACCTGGTCGCCGCGCTCGAGGCCGTACGCGCGCAGGGTGACGCCGTCGGCGTGGTCGTAGTCGGGGCGGTCGTCCACCGCGCCCACCGGGAGCACCGCACCGGGCCGGACCAGCAGCGGCACGCTCAGGAAACCGTGCTGCTCGCGGACCCAGCGGGGACCGGTGACCGTCTCGCCGGTCAGGAAGTGGGTCCAGGTGCCCTCGGGCACGTAGTAGGTGACGTCCCCCTCGTCGGAGAACACCGGCGCGACCAGCAGGTCCGGCCCGAGCATGTACTGCCGTTCCAGGTGCGCGCAGCCCGGGTCGTCCGGGAACTCCAGCACCATCGCCCGCATCATCGGCACGCCCTCGGCGTGGGCGGTGCGGGCGACGCCGTACAGGTAGGGCATGAGCCGCAGCTTCAGCTTCGTGAACAGCCGCAGGACGTCGACGGCCTCCTCGTCGAACAGCCAGGGGACCCGGTAGGAGGAGCTGCCGTGCAGGCGGCTGTGCGAGGACAGCAGGCCGAAGGCGACCCAGCGCTTGAACAGGGCGGGGGAGGGGGTGCCCTCGAAGCCGCCGATGTCGTGGCTCCAGTAGCCGAAGCCGGACAGGCCCAGCGAGAGGCCTCCCCGGAGCGACTCGGCCATCGACTCGTAGGTGGCCTCGCAGTCGCCGCCCCAGTGCACCGGGAACTTCTGGCTGCCGGCCGTGGCAGAGCGGGCGAAGACGACCGCCTCCTCCTCGCCCCGGTGCTTGCGCAGCACCTCGAAGACGGTCTGGTTGTACAGGTACGTGTAGTAGTTGTGCATGCGCTCCGGGTCGGAGCCGTCCGACCAGGCCACGTCGAGGGGGACCCGCTCGCCGAAGTCGGTCTTGAAGCAGTCCACGCCCTGCGCGAGCAGCGCCTGAAGCTTGGCCGCGTACCAGTCGCGGGCCGCCGGGGAGGTGAAGTCGACCAGGGCCATGCCCGGCTGCCACAGGTCCCACTGCCAGACACTGCCGTCCGGCCGCTTCAGCAGGTGCCCGAGCTCCTTGCCCTCCGCGAACAGCGGGGAGCGCTGGGCGATGTACGGGTTGATCCACACGCACACCCGCAGGCCCCGGGCGTGCAGCCGGGAGAGCATGCCCGCCGGGTCGGGGAACACGCGCGGGTCCCACTGGAAGTCGCACCAGTTGAACTCGCGCATCCAGAAGCAGTCGAAGTGGAAGACGGACAAGGGCAGTTCGCGCTGCCGCATGCCCTCGATGAAGGAGGTGACCGTCTCCTCGTCGTACGAGGTCGTGAAGGACGTCGACAGCCACAGGCCGAACGACCAGGGCGGCGGCAGCGCCGGGCGGCCGGTGAGGGCCGTGTACTTGCGCAGGATGTCCTTCGGGGTGGGGCCGTAGATGACGTAGTACGTGAGCTGCTGTGTCTCCGCGCTGAACTGCACCCGGGAGACCACCTCCGAGCCGACCTCGAAGGACACCTTGCCCGGGTGGTCGACGAAGACGCCGTAGCCCTGGTCGGTGAGGTAGAAGGGGGCGTTCTTGTAGGCCTGTTCGGTGGCCGTGCCGCCGTCGGCGTTCCAGATGTCGACGACCTGGCCGTTCTTCACCAGCGGGCCGAAGCGTTCGCCCAGGCCGTAGACGGACGTGCCGACGCCCAGGTTGAGCTGCTCGCGCAGGTAGTGCCCGCCCGAGGCGTCCCGCATGATGCCCATGCCCTTGGTGGAGCTGGAGGTGAGCGTGCGGCCGTGGGCCAGGAAGTCCACCTGCCAGGGGCCGGTGCGGGCGACCCGGACCGACAGCGCGCCGGAGGTCAGGGTCGCGTGCTCGTCGTCGTACGCCACCTGCGGCGGGACGTCCTCGCGGGTGAGCGCGAACCGCGGGCCGCGCGGCTGCTCGCCGTCGAAGTGGGTGAAGGTGACGCCGATGACGTCCGGCATCGGCGTGTGCGCGCTGATCGTCACGACCGGTCCCTTCAACAGGTCGCCGCGGTGGCGGATGGGCTGGGTCGGCGCGTGGATCTCCAGCGCGCCGTCCTGCGCGGTGACGTCGAGCACCTGGACCGGATAGGCCGCGGTGACGCCCTCGCGCAGCAGCCAGTAACCGTCCGTGAACTTCATGTCGGGGTCCTTACTTGACGGCGCCCACGGCGATACCGCGGGTCAGGGTCCGCTGGAAGACGAGGAAGAAGACGAGGGCGGGCAGCACGCCGAGCAGGGCCGCCGCGTTGGTCATGGTGGCGTCCATCAGGCGCTGGCCCTGCAGGACACCGAGCGCCACCGACACCGTCTGGTTGTCGTTGGAGATCAGCATGACCAGGGGGAGCAGGAACTCGTTCCAGGTCCAGATGAAGAAGAACACCAGCAGCACGCCGAGGGTGGGGCGGCTGACGGGGACCACGATCCGCCACAGCACCTGCCAGGCGTTCGCCCCGTCGATCCGGGCGGCCTCGATGATCTCTCGGGGGAACCGCCCCAGCACCGACGACAGCAGATAGGTGCCGAAGGCCGCCTGGAGCACCGTGAAGACGATGATCACACTGAGTCGGGTGTCGTAGAGGCCGGCCTCCTTGCTCAGGTAGTAGACCGGGTAGACCAGCGCCTCCTGCGGCAGCATGTTCGCCAGCACGAAGAACGCCAGCACCCAGGTGCGCCCCCTGATCCGGCCGATGCCGATGGCGTACGCGTTGAGGATCGACAGGACGGCCGCGCACACCGCCACCGCGCCGCTGATCAGCAGGGAGTTGACCAGCTTCCGGCCGTAGTCCACGCGCTGCCAGAAGTCCTTCAGCCCGTCCAGGTAGAGACCGTCGGGCAGGCTCAGCGGCCCGCTCCGGGCGTACTCGGCCGGGGACTTGACCGCGTTGACCGCCACGATGACGAACGGGACGACCATGAACAGCGCGGCCAGGCACAGGGCCACGAGCACCGGGTAACGGCGTACGGCGGTCATGCGCGCGTCCCCTCCTCGGTGTCCTCGGCCCTGGTCTGGAGCTTCAGCCCGACCAGGGACAGGGCGAGGATGACCACGGTCAGCACGGTGGAGATCGCCGCGCCGTAGCCGACCTGGGTCTTCTCGAAGAACGTGGTGAAGGAGAAGTAGGAGGGCACGTCGGTGGCGCCTCCCGGGCCGCCCTTGGTCAGCACGTACACCGCGCCGAACACCTTCAGGGCGGCGATCGTGCACCAGGTCAGTACGACGTAGGTCTCGGGCCGGATCTGCGGCAGCGTGATGTGCCGGAAGCGGCGCCACCAGCCCGCCCCGTCCAGTTCGGCCGCCTCGTACAGCTGCGGGTCGACGCGCTGCAGGCCCGCCATGAAGACGACCAGGGGGAAGCCGACCTGGACCCAGACCATCACGCCCATGACGCTGTAGAGGGCGAGGTCGGGGTCGCCGAGCCAGTCCTGCTGCCAGGACTTCAGTCCGACCGCCTCCAGCAGGGCGTTGAGGGAGCCGTTGTCGGGGGCGAGGATCCAGCTCCAGACGATGCCGGCGACCGCGATCGGCAGTACCTGCGGGAGGTAGAAGCAGGCGCGCAGGACCGCGACCCACCGGGTGCCGGCGTGCTTGCCGACGTAGTCGAACAGGGCCGCGGCCAGGACCAGGCCGATCGCCGTGGGGACGACGGCCATCGCCACCACCATGAACAGGCTGTGCCGGAAGGACGCCCAGAACTCGCCGTCGGCGAGCAGCTCCCGGTAGTTGGCCAGGCCCGTCCAACTCGGGCTGCCCACGCCCTGCCAGTCGGTGAAGCTCACCGAGGTGTTCATCACCAGCGGCACGACCACGACGGCCAGGAAGGCGAGGACGCCGGGCAGCAGGAACAGGGCGTAGGGGGCGCGGGGGCGGCGGGCCGGGGCCCGGCCGGGGGTCTTCTCGACGGTCACCGTCATCGCCGGGGGGCGCCCTTGTCGTAGGCCTCCTGGAGGGCGTCGAGGTACGCGTCCGGCTGCGTGCTGCCGGTGATCAGCTTCTGGGTCTCGGAGACCAGCACGTCGTAGAAGCCGGGGACGGGCCAGTCGGGGTAGAAGGCCAGGCCGTCCTGCTCCGAGAGGGCGTTGAAGTCGGCGATGAGCGCCTTGGCCCGCGGGTCGGTGATGGCCTTCGGGTCGGCGGCGACCGGGACACCGCCCTTGTTGCCGAGCAGGTTCTGGATCTTCTCCGACATGGTGATGTCGATGAAGTCGTAGGCCAGTTCCTTGTTCTCGGCGCCCTTGGGAACCACCCAGAGGTTGCCGCCGGAGCCGAGAGTCAGGTCCGATCCGGGCCACAGGAAGGTGCCCCAGTCGAACGTCGCCTCCGCCTTGACCCGGCCGAACCACCAGCTGCCGGAGAACATGATCGGCGCCTTGCCCTGCAGGAAGGAGACGCCGGCGTCCTCCGCCTTGGTGCTGGAGGAGGTCTTGGCGAGGTAGCCCTTCTTCACCCAGTCGGCGAAGGTCTCGGCGGCGTAGGTCCAGGCCGCGTCGTGGAAGTCGGTCTTGCCCTTGTACAGCTCGTAGGCGTCGACCCAGGAGCGGTCGGCCTTGGAGAGAGCCAGCTGGTAGAGGTACTGCTGGGCCATGTACTCGGCGCCCGCGTTGGCCAGCGGGGTGACGCCGTCCTTCACGAAGGCGTCCATGGCGGCGGTCAGTTCGGGAAGGGTCTTCGGCTCGGCGACGCCGTGCTTCCTGAACAGGTCCTTGTTGAAGTAGACCAGCGTGTACTCGGCGTAGTTCGGGACGCCGTACCACGCGCCCGAGCCCATTACGCCTTTGCTGTCGTACACGCTCGTGGTGCGCACAGCCGGGCTCAGCTTCCTGTCCCAGCCGCGCTTGGCGGCCTCGGCGGTCAGGTCGGTGAGCAGGCCCTGCCGGGAGAGCAGACCGGCCGTGGCGTTGCCCTTGTTGTACTCCATGAGGTCGGGGGCGTCACCGGAGTTGAGGACCATCGGCGCGGTCTTCTGGATCTGCTCGAAGCCCTTCTCCTCGAACTCGACCCGCACGCCCGGGTGCGTCCTCTCGAACTCCTTGACGGCCTCGTTCCAGGCCGCGCCCATCGCGCTGTCCGGGCCCTCGTAGTGCCAGAGCCGCAGCGTCCTGCCGTCGGAGGAGCCGCCGTCCGAGCCACCGCAGGAGGCCAGGAGCAGGGCCCCCGCGAGCGCCACCGCCGTCGCCATCACGTGCCGTCGTGCCGTCAACATCCTGTGCCTCCAAAAGGGAGCCGGACGGGCGGGTCAGGGCGCCCCGACAGCGTTGTCGAATGGTTCGACCCGCTGTCGAAGCGCTTCGACGGGCGACGCTATGTGGGGCCTGTTCGTGGCGTCAATGGGTTGTACCGGGATTGGTGAAGCGATTCGACGACCGGCCCAGGGCCAGACTCATCACCAGGGCTGCGGCGGCCGCCGTGACCGGCACCGCGTACCCGGCCGTGACCGGCCCGTGCTCCACCAGCCGGCCACCTGCCGCGCTGCCCGCGGCGACGCCGCAGAGCAGGCCGGTCACCGCGAGGGTCATGCCCTCGTTGAGCCGGTCCTCCCCGGTGCGCTGCTGGACCAGCGTCATGGTGGTGACCATCGTCGGGGCGATCGCCAGGCCCGCGAGCAGCAGCGCGCCCGCCAGGAGCGGCAGGGAGCCGGTGCGGGCGGCGAGCAGGGGCAGGGCGAGCAGGGCCGTCATGACCGCGAGGCACCGGGACAGGCGTACGGTGGCGGACCCGCCCGGCCGGAGCGCGCCGTACAGCACGCCCGCCGCGCAGGACCCGGCCGCCTGAAGGGCGAGCAGGACACCCGCCGCCGACCGGTGCCCCTGTGCGTCTGCGAACGCTACGGTGACGACGTCCGTCGCGCCGAACACGCCGCCGGTCGCGAGGCAGACGGCCAGCAGCGGGCCCAGCGCGCGGAACGGGGGCCCGGTGTGCGCCCGTGCCCGCACGGGGGGCTCCGTGGAGCGCTGCGCGGCGAAGAGCAGGACGCCGGTCATCAGCAGCAGCGCGCCGGCGAGCGTGCCCGCCTCCGGGAAGAACGTCCCGCACAGGAAGGCCGCGAGCACCGGTCCGAGCATGAAGCACAGCTCGTCCGCCGCCTGCTCGAAGGAGTTCGCGGTGTGCAGGGCCTCGGGGTCGTCCCGCAGCAGGTGGGCCCAGCGGGCGCGGGACATGCCGCCGGTGTTGGGGGTGGTGGCGGTGGCGGCGTAGGAGGCGAACAGGGTCCAGTCGGGGGCGTCGTACCGCACGCACAGCAGCAGCGCGAGGGAGCCGAGCGCGGCGACGGCCGCGGCGGGCACGGCGACGCGGGCCTGCCCGTACCGGTCGACCAGCCGCGCGACCCACGGCCCGGCCACCGCGGTCGCCGCCAGTCCCGTGCCGGTGACGGCGCCGGCGAGGGCGTACGAGCCCCGCGAGCCGGCGATCATCATCACCGCGCTCAGGCCGAACATGCCCATCGGGAGGCGGGCCGTCAGATTCCCGAGTGTGAAGGCGAGGGTGCCGGGGCGGGCGAACAGGCGGCGGTACGGGCCGGGCGGCTGCTTCCGTGACTGCCCGCGCGGCTGTTCCGGGGGCTTCCCGCGCCGCTGCTCGCGTGGCTCGGGGCGGGCGCGGGTGCGCGGGCGGAAGTCGGCGATGACGAGCGTGTCGGAGGTGAGGGTGTACAGCAGGGCGTCTTCGGCAGGGGGCTGCGGCATGCCCTCACCGTCGCCCCGGGCCGGTCGAGGGGTCCAACACCTGCTCCGTACCGATTCACGCACCCCTGTTGTAAGTTCACCGGGTGCCCGCCCCTCTCGACCCCCGCCTCCTGCGCGCCTTCGTCGCCGTCGCCGAGGAGTTGCACTTCACGCGCGCCGCGGCCCGCCTGTACGTCGCCCAGCAGGCGCTCAGCCGGGACGTCCGGCGCCTGGAACGGCAGCTGGGCACCGAACTGTTCGTACGGACCACCCGGCAGGTGACGCCGACCGCCGACGGTGAGCGGCTGCTGCCGTACGCCCGGCGGGTGCTCCAGGCGCTGGACGACCTGCTCGCCGCCTTCGGGCAGGCCCGCCCGCTGCTGGTGGACCTCAACTCGCCGGGCCTGGTCACCCCGCGCCGCGTGCTGCACCGGGCCCGGGAACTCGCCCCCGAGCAGGAGCTGATGGCCCGCTTCGAAAGCGGCCTGACCGGGGCCGCGGGGGAACTGCTCGCGGGCCGGCTGGACGCGTCGTTCGGGCGGTTCGCCGGGCTGCCCCCGGGGCTGCGGGCCGGCCTGGACCACCAGCCGGTGCGCTGCGAGCCGATGGCCGTCGTGCTGCCCGAGGACCACCGGCTGGCGTCCCTGGCCGAGGTGCCGCTGGACGCCCTGGCCGGTGAGGCCGTCTACGCCGGTGCGGGCAATGACCGGACCCCGGAGTGGACCGGCCTCGCGCGGCTGCTGTTCGAGGGGCGGGGCATCGAGGTCGCGCCGCCCGCTCCGCTGGCCGTCGGGGACGAGGAGTTCCAGCGGCTCATGGCCCGCACCCGCCACCCCGTCCTCGCCGTGGTGGACTTCCCGCCGCTGCCCGCCACTGTGGTGCGGCCCCTGGTCGATCCGGTGCCGCTGTCACCGGTGTCGCTGGTCTGGCGCAAGGGGCTGGCGCATCCCGCGTTGGACGCGCTGCGCCGGGCCGCGGCCCGGCTGACGGCCGAGGAGGGGTGGCTGCGGCGGCCCGCGGGGGCGTGGCTCCCGCCGGCCGACGCCGCCGTGCTGGGCCTGCGAGACTGACCCGCCACGCGCCGCGGCACACGCTGTTGTGGGTGAGTTCACGTGTGGAGGCGTTGTGAAGGGAACTGCTAATTTGTAGATTCGTTCGAGCTGCGGGGTCGGTAGTCGGTTTGCAGCCGCATCAACCACAAGGGTCTGACTCTTTTGTCCGTCAGCCCGCGCGATCGATGCCGGATGCTAGGGGGAGATGTCGTGGCGGAAACGGGGCGCGGAGGGGGGCCTTCGGAGTCGGACGCGACCATGCAGCTGAAGGTGCCCGGCTCAATACGGCCGGACGAGACCATGCAGTTGCGCGTCCCGCCACCGCACATATCCGGGTCCGCGAAAGAACATTCGAGGCATTCCGAAATAACCCCCCCGTCATCGGAGGAGGCGCCGAGTCGCGAACGCCAGGCCCCGGCCGGCCGGCCGCGGCAGCGCGGCAGCCGTAACCCCCGCAAGGCCCCCCGCCCCTCCCTCCGCTCCCGCCTCCTCGCCCTGCCGTACGTGGCCCCCGTGCTGGGCGTCCTCGCCGTGTGGACCGCCCGCCTGCTGCCCTACGTCCGCCGGATGCGGCCGCAGTACCCCCGGCCCGGACGCACCGGCTGGCGCCGGTGGATGCCCTCCTGGCGGCAGTGGCTCGGCGGCTCGCTCGCCGCCGTGGGCCTCGGCGGTCTCTCCCTCGTCGCCGCCTACGCGGCCACCGACATCCCGGACGACCTCAACTCGTACGCCACCCAGCAGGACAACGTGTTCTTCTGGTCCGACGGGACGCCGATGGCCCGCACCGGCTGGGTGCAGCGGCAGGCGATGCCGCTCAAGGACATCCCCGAGGACGTCCGGTGGGCGGTGCTGGCCGCGGAGAACGAGAGCTTCTACAGCGACCCCGGCATCTCCCTCAAGGGCGTCACCCGTGCCCTGTTCCGCACCCTCGGCCAAGGCGACACCCAGGGCGGCTCGACCATCACCCAGCAATACGTGAAGAACGTCTACCTCAACCAGGACCAGACGGTCACCCGCAAATTCACCGAGGCGCTCATCGCCCTCAAGCTCGACAACAAGATGAGCAAGGACGAGATCCTCGAGAGCTACCTCAACACCAGCTGGTTCGGCCGCGGCACGTACGGCATCCAGCGCGCCGCCCAGGCCTACTACGGCAAGGACGTCAGCGAACTCAACGCCAGCGAGGCCGCGTTCCTGGCCTCCCTGCTCAAGGGCGCCGGCCTGTACGACCCGACCCTCAACAGCGCCAACCGCGCCCGGGCCGTGGAACGCTGGTCCTGGACGCTCGACCGGATGGTCGAGATCGGCAAGCTCTCCAAGGCCGAGCGGGCCAGGTACCGCACGTTCCCCGAACCGCTGAAGCGCAACCCGCTGTACGACACCGGTGAGCAGAGCGACTACCTCGTCGAACTCGCCTCCCAGTACGCCAAGAAGGCCGCGAAGATCTCCGACCAGGACTTCGACCTCGGCGGCTACCAGATCTACACGACCTTCGACAAGAAGCGGGAGGCCCAGCTCGTCGAGGCCGTCACCAAGGCGCGCGACAAGGCCCTGAAGGACCACCCGAAGACCGCGAGGACCGCGCACTACGGGGCGGCCTCGGTGGCCGCCGACGGCCGGATACTCGCCGTCTACGGCGGCCCCGACCACCGCAAGCAGGGCTACAACGAGTCGAACGCCACCACCGTCCCGGCCGGCTCCGCGTTCCAGCCGTTCGTGTACGCGGCCGGCCTGGAACACGGCGTCCGCAAGACCCGCGACGGGGCGGCGACCCCGATCACCGGGGAGTCGGTCTACAACGGCGACGACGACGTGCCGGTGACCACGCCGGAGGGGCCGTACTGGGACCGCAGCGGCCGCAAGGTGACCACCGACAACGACGGGGACCGGTCCTACGGGCCGATCTCCCTGCACCGGGCGCTGAAACTGTCGGTGAACGCGCCGTTCATGCAGCTCGGCATGGACACCGGACTGGACAAGGTGCGCGCCACCGCCGTGGCCTCGGGCCTGCTGCCCTCCAGCATCGGCGACCAGGTGCCCGCGCTGGCGCTGGGCAGCTCCACGCCCAGCGCCATACGCATGGCCGGCGGCTACGCCACCTTCGCGGCGGCCGGCAAGCACACCGAGCCGTACTCGGTGCGCCGGATCACCCACAACGGCACCAAGGTCGCCCTGAACCTGCCCAGCCCGCGCCGGGCGGTCGGCGCCGACGTGGCCGAGGAGGTCACCTCCGCGCTCCGGGACGCCTTCCGCGCCGCGCACCCCACCGACGCGCCCGCCACCGCCGACGTGGCCGGGAAGGCCGGGACGACGCAGGACGACACCGCCGCCTGGTACGTCGGCACGCACAGAACCGTCTCCACGGCGGTCGTCGTCTACCGCATGGACCTGGCCGAGAGCCTCGAGCCACTGCCCCTGAAGGGGATCGCCGGCACCACGGCCGACAGCGTCCCCTACGGCATCTGGTCCCGCGCCGTGAGACCGCTCGGCTGAGCACCGAACGGCCACCGTGGCGCGGTACCCACCGCACCACCCCATCCCTCGCAGAATGAGCCGCCGCCCATGCCTCCGACCTCCGGCCACCACCGCAAAGCCCGCGCATCCCGTCGCCGACCAGCCGAGTCCCGGCTCTTCGTGCCCCTGGGAGCACTGACGGTGGCCGGCCTCCTCTTCGCCCTGCTGATACCCGTGGCCTACGACAGCCTGACCGGCTCGGACAGCACCACACCGACCGTGTCCGCCGGCGACACCAGCGGCGCGGGCTCGACGACCTCGCCCTCCAGGAAGCCCGAGGAGCCCGAGTGGGACGGCAAGACCGAGGTGCTCGGCGACGGCTCGACCTCGTACACCGGGCCGCGCAAGAACACGTTGAAGCCGAAGCCGCTCAAACCCGGTGAGAAACCCCCTCAGTTCGTCGTCTTCTCCTGGGACGGTGCCCTCGCGGGCGACGACCAGCTCTTCGCGCACT
Organism: Streptomyces sp. NPDC052682; assembly: GCF_040678435.1. Lineage (NCBI taxonomy): Bacteria > Bacillati > Actinomycetota > Actinomycetes > Kitasatosporales > Streptomycetaceae > Streptomyces > Streptomyces sp. NPDC052682. The sequence continues at coordinate 79,520 of NZ_JBFATS010000004.1, forward strand.
ACCGGGAGCTGGCCAAGAAGTACGACGCCCACATGACGTTCTTCCTGACCGGGATCTACCTGCTGCCCAAGGACAAGGCGAAGCTGTACGCCCCGCCGCAGCACGACCGGGGGTCCGCGGCGATCAGCTACCCCACCGACGAGCACATCCGCACCACGCTGGAGCAGCTCGGCAAGGCGTGGAAGGAAGGGCACGAGATCGGCTCGCACTTCAACGGCCACTTCTGCGGCGTCCGCGGCGGCGGCTACTGGAGCGTCGACGAGTGGAAGAGCGAGATCAGGCAGTTCTACACGTTCCTGCAGAACTGGAAGACCAACACCGGCTACAAGGACCTGCCTCCCCTGCCGTTCGACCCCGAGCGCGAGATCACGGGCGGCCGCGCGCCCTGCCTGGAGGGGCAGAAGAACCTGCTCGAAGCCGTCAAGACCTTCGGCTGGCGCTACGACGCGAGTTCGCCCGGCGACTTCCAGGTCTGGCCGGCCAAGAAGAACGGCCTGTGGGACTTCCCCCTGCAGATGCTCCCGTACGAGGGGGGCAAGTACCAGGGGCTCTCCATGGACTTCAACTTCCTCTACAACCAGTCCGAGGGCGAGACCCAGGGCGATCCGGCGCAGTACCCCCGGTGGGAACAGCAGACCGTCGACGCGTACATGGCCGGCTTCCACCGCGTGTACTACGGCAGCCGGGCGCCCCTGTTCATCGGCAACCACTTCGAGAACTGGAACGGCGGCATCTACATGAAGGCCGTCGACCGGGTCGTCGAGAACGTGTGCACCAAGAAGGACGTCCGCTGCGTCTCCTTCCGGGAACTGGCCGACTGGATGGACGCGCAGAAACCCGCGACGCTGCAGCGGCTGCGCGCCCTCGACCCGGCCCAGTCGCCGGACTGGTCCACCGTGGTGCAATGACGTTTCCGTAACGTCCTGGGCCCGACGGGCACCCCTCTTCACAACAACCACACATGCCATGCGAGGATGCCCTGCCCCGGTATCTCTCCCCACCGGGACAAGAGGGGAATCCACAGTGAAATCAAGGAAATTGAGCCGTACGCGGCGTCGCGCGACCATACTCGGGGCGGCCGCCGCCTCGGTCGTCGCCGGAGCGGCGCTGCTGCCCAACTGGAACGCCGGCGCAGCCGTGGTCGACGACCCCACGGTGGACGCCAGGACCAAGGCCACCTTCCAGCGGCTGGCGGACGCGGTCTTCACCGACCGTACGGACGCGCTGGTCGAGGGCGGGCGGACCGGCCGGGAGAAGCCGCTGACCGACCGCTTCTCCGGGGACGTCCGGCTGTCCGGCGGCGTGGCCCGCAAGGAGGACGCCTCGGTGGCCGCGCTGCGTCAGCGCCGGGAAAAGCTCTCCGAGTTGGGCGAGACGTACAGCAAGGCCAGCACGTCCGTCACCCTGGACGCCACGCGCGTGACGGGCCGCACGGCCAAGGTCGCGGTCACGGAGACCACGACCCTCACGTACGCGGGGGCGAGCGGCGGCGAACCGAGGACCACCGGTTTCCAGGCCCACCACGAGCTGACGTTCAGCGCCGACCGGCGGGGTGACTGGCGGCTGACCGGGATCCGCGCCACGGACGAGGGCGACCTCGCGGTGAACCAGACCTCCAGGCCGGCCGCCGCACCGATGACCGCGAAGGTCACCAGCACCACGCCGTCGGCGCCCCGGGCGTCGACCTCGTTCCCGGGCCCGGCCAGTCCGAAGAACTTCACCGCCAGCGGGCTCGACTACAAGGCCATGGCGGCCTACGCGAAGCAGTACTGGTCCAACTACAACCCGGACTACCCGAACTACAACGGGCAGGGCGCGGGCGGCGACTGCACCAACTTCGTCAGCCAGGCCCTGAAGGCGGGCGGCTGGAAGCACGTGCCCGGATACGTGACCGACTACACCAAGTGGTTCGGCAACGCCGACATCCAGTCGCACTCGTTCGTCGGCGTCAACGAGTGGTCCTGGTTCGCCCAGAACTCCAAGCGGACGACCAGCCTCGCCAACGTCTACCAGCTCGACGTCGGTGATGTGCTCCAGGTCGACTTCGACCGGGACGGTTCCAAGGACCACACCATGATCGTCACCTCGCGCAGCAACGGCGTGCCGTACGTGACGTACCACTCCAACAACACCTACAGCAGGTCGGTGGCGAGCATCGTCGCGTCGTACCCGAACGCCTGGTACTACGCCTACCGCACCTGAGGACACACCGACCCCCGGGCCCGGTGATCTCACCGGGCCCGACGCTCGGCAGGGTACGGCTCCGGCCGTCCAGGCCCGACAGGCCGGTCCGACGCAGAGCCGCCCGGACACGTACCCCACCCGCCGCCGAGGCCGACCCCGCGAAGAACCGCCCCGCGTGAAGGCCCGGCCCCGTGCAGAGCTGGGGCCGGCACAGAGACCCGCCCTGGCGTAGAGGTCCGCCCGCGCGCAGAGCCGTATCCCCGCGGGGACCCGCCCGGTGCAGAGACCCCGCCCGCGCGTGAACCCATCCCCGCAGGGGACCCGCACTGCGTGAGTTCCGCTCCCGCGTGGGGCGCCGTGGCGTGAGTCCCGCTCCCGCGTGGTCGCCCCCCCCGCGCGTATCGGCTCACCCGCGCGCAGGGACCTATCCGCATGGGAACCCACCCCCGTGAAGGTCCGCCCTCGCGCGCAGCCGCATCCCTGAGTGGGGGCCCGCCCGGTGCAGACGCCCCGCCCGCGCATAGCCCCATCCCCGCATGGAGGGTCCGCCCTGGCGTAGGAACTCATCCCGCATGGGGCCCCGCCCCGCGCCGAGAGTCCGCCTGCGTACAGACCCGACCTCGCATGAGGGCTCGCCCTGGCGTCGGGTCTCAACCGCACGGGGCCTGCCCCCGCATGGGTCCCGCCCCGGGTAGAGGCCCGCCTGCGCGCAGAGCCGCATCGCTGCGTGGGAACCCGCTCGCGCGTGGGGCCCGCCCCGTGCGGAGAGTCCGCCCGCGCACAGACCCGACCTCGCATGAGGGCTCGCCCTGGCGTCGGGTCCCAACTGCACGGGGGCTGCCCCCGCACGCAGCCGTATCCCCGCATGGGCCCGCCCCGCGCGGCGGTCCGCCCGCGTGCGGAAACGCATCCCTGCATGGGCCCTCGGTCCGGAGACCCCGCCCCCGCGCACAACTCCCCGCGCAGACACGCATCCCGGCGTGCTGACGCCGTCGGCTGGCTGCCGCCCCCGACTGCCGTGCAAGCGGCCCGCGCACCTCTGCCTGCCCGGGTCTCCGGCTGCCCGCGGGTGTCCGTCAACGTGCCGTTCGTCCTGCCCTGTGACGGTCCAGCTCCCGCCCCTGGTCGGGGATTTCAGCCACAGCCCCGTGTGTGCGGTGTCTCACGACTGACACAAAAACCTGCACGGGATACACGCAATCTCCACGTGCGCTACATTCAGATATCCGAGCACACTGTGACAAACAGGGCGATCGAACAGGCTGGAGTTCCGGTTCGGCGGCGGATGCTCGGGTCGCATCGCACCCGTTACATCCCGTGGGGGGAAGCACGTGCACGTCAGCAAGTGGCGAGAAAACACCCAACCGGAATGGCCTCAGGCGGCATCCGCCACCGAGAAGCCTCTCGGTGAGAACGAGGAGGGGGCCTCAGGAGTCACGCAGCACTTCCCGGACGGCACGACCGACGCACCGCTGCTGCGCGCCATCCCCCGGCAGAAGGAGGCCGGGCCCGACAGTGGCGAGAGCCTCGCCGCCCGCGACCCCTGGCAGCAGCAGCCCGACGCCGGCCGGCCCGCCCAGGACCCGGACGAGGTGACCGTCCAGCTCGACCCCGTGCAGGCCGGCGCCGCTCCGGAAGGCACGTGCGACGGGCCCGTCTTCGTCGACGAGTCCGGCCGGCGCGGCCGCCGCTTCCGCAGGGCCGGCATGGCCGTCGGCCTGGCCTGCGCGGGCTACGCCGCCGTCATCGCCGCCACCGTGCTGTCGGGCAACTCCGACGCGCCCTGGCTCCCCGTCCCCGGGCAGCAGAAGGACGAGCCCGCCGGCCAGGTGGAGACCTCACCGCGGCCCGCCGAGCCGCTGCCGCCCGCCGGCGCTCCCGCCACCGCCCCGGGCGCGGGCGCGGGCAGCGCACCGACGGCCGACCAGGTCACGGCCCCGTCGCGCGGCTCCGGCGCCGGCACGCCCGGTGCCGCCACCCGCCCCGAGCGGCCGAAGGCCTCCGCCGACCCGACGGTCACGCCGACCCGGCAGGTGCCGAAGCCGCCGGGCACCGGTGTGGCCGTCCCGTCCCCGACGCAGCCGACGACCGAGCCCGCCACGCAGGCGCCCGACCCGACCCCGACGGACCAGCCCACGACCGGCCCGACCGAGTCCCCGGACGGCGGCGGGGCGGGCGGCACCGGCACGGTCGCCGACGGCCCGGCCACCGCCCAGCCCGTCGCCGACCACCCCGCCGAGCAGCCGGACCCGTCCTCCTCGCCCACCGCACCGTCCTCGGAGTACGTCGTCTGATGGCACCGCGCACTTCCCGGCGCCGCCGCCTGCCGTTGCGCATGCTGCTGCCGGCGCTCGTCCTGTTCGCCCTGATGGCGATGCTGATGCTGCGCGGCTACGTGCACAGCGAGATCCTGGCCGACCACCGGATCCGGCAGCCCACCTCCGCCGACCGGGTACCGAGGGAGATCCGCGAGGGCGGCCCGGTCATCGACACCCGCGGCGGCCGTGCCCAGACCCTGCGCGTGCCGGACCACCACGTCGTCCTCACCTTCGACGACGGCCCGGACCCGACCTGGACGCCGAAGGTCCTGGACGTGCTGAAGAAGCATCAGGCGCACGCGGTGTTCTTCGTCACCGGCACCATGACCTCCCGCTACCCGGACCTGGTCCGGCGCATGGTCGAGGAGGGTCACGAGGTAGGCCTGCACACCTTCAACCACCCCGACCTGTCCTACCAGTCGAAGAAGCGCATCGACTGGGAGCTGTCCCAGAACCAGCTCGCGATCACGGGCGCGGCCGGGGTCCGCAGCTCGCTGTTCCGGCCGCCGTACTCCGTCTTCGCCTCCGCGATGGACAACAGGTCCTGGCCGGTGACCGAGTACATCGGCGGCAAGGGCTACATCACCGTCGTCAACACCACCGACAGCGACGACTGGCGCAAGCCCGGGGTCGAGAGAATCATCCGCAAGTCCACACCCCGGGACGGCGAGGGCGCGATCGTCCTGATGCACGACTCCGGCGGCGACCGCCGCCAGACGGTGGCGGCGCTGGACCGGTTCCTGCCCGACCTCAAGGCCCGGGGCTACGAGTTCGACAACCTCACCGAGGCACTGGACGCCCCGAGCGCGCACACCCCGGTCACCGGCCCGGAGCTGTGGAAGGCCCGGGCGTGGATCATCCTGGTGCAGGCCTCCGACCAGGTCACCGACGTGCTGGCCGTGGGCCTGGCGATCGTCGGCAGCCTCGTCATCGCCCGCTTCCTGCTGATGCTGGTGCTTGCCTGGGCCCACGCCCGCCGGGTGCGCCGCCGCGACTTCCGCTGGGGTCCGCCGGTCACCGAACCGGTCTCGGTGCTGGTCCCGGCGTACAACGAGGCCAAGTGCATCGAGAACACCGTGCGTTCGCTCGCCGCCAGCGACCACCCCATCGAGGTCCTCGTCATCGACGACGGCTCCTCCGACGGCACGGCCCGTATCGTCGAGTCGATGGGGCTCCCCGACGTCAGGGTGATCCGGCAGCTCAACGCGGGCAAGCCGGCCGCGCTCAACCGCGGTGTGGCCAACGCCCGTCACGACCTGATCGTGATGATGGACGGCGACACGGTCTTCGAGCCGTCCACGGTCCGGGAGCTGGTGCAGCCGTTCGCCGACCCGCGTGTCGGCGCGGTCGCGGGCAACGCCAAGGTCGGCAACAAGAACCGCCTGATCGGCGCCTGGCAGCACATCGAGTACGTGATGGGCTTCAACCTCGACCGCCGTATGTACGACATCCTGCGCTGCATGCCGACGATCCCGGGCGCGGTCGGAGCGTTCCGCAGGTCCGCCCTGCAGCGGGTCGGCGGCATGAGCGAGGACACCCTCGCCGAGGACACCGACATCACGATGGCGCTGCACCGCGACGGCTGGCGGGTGGTGTACGCGGAGAACGCCCGGGCCTGGACCGAGGCCCCGGAGACGGTCAGGCAGCTGTGGTCACAGCGCTACCGCTGGTCGTACGGCACCATGCAGGCGATCTGGAAGCACCGCAGGGCGCTGGTCGAACGCGGGCCGTCGGGCCGCTTCGGCCGGGTCGGCCTGCCGCTGGTGTCCCTCTTCACGGTCGTGGGCCCGCTGCTGGCCCCCCTGATCGACGTGTTCCTCGTCTACGGCCTGGTCTTCGGCCCGGCGCGGAAGACGATGCTGGCCTGGCTGGGCGTCCTGACGATCCAGGCGGTCTGCGCCGCGTTCGCCTTCCGCCTCGACCGGGAACGCATGACCCACCTGCTCTCGCTGCCCCTCCAGCAGATCCTCTACCGGCAGCTCATGTACGTCGTCCTGCTCCAGTCCTGGATCACGGCCCTGACCGGTGGCCGCCTGCGCTGGCAGAAACTGCGGCGCACCGGGGTCGTCGAGGCCCCCGGCGGTGCGCTGCCGCGGCAGCGGGTCCGCAGCGGCGACGACCGCAGGCCGGTGGGGTGAGGCTCGTTCCGGACGCCTTCGCACTCCGCGCCGGCGGCGGGTCCTCCGACCTCGTCGCCGGGGTGGTGTGGCTGGTCCTCATGGCCCCCGGGGGCCGGCTGCCCCACGCCCCGCAGACCTGATCGGCGCGCCGCCCCGCGCGCGGAACCTCTCATCCCCTCTCTGCCCGAGGTGAGAGCAAAGTTCCTTTCCGGTCACCCGGTGCCACAGACCGGAAACGCGCCCTCCCTACCTTCGGGACTCATCACCGCTCATTCACTGAACCACCGAGCCCCGAGCACCGTGGAGGCGTCATGACAGCCCCGAGCACAGCCCCCGCACCCCCGAGCAGGGGCGGTCGCTGGATCCGGCACTGGGATCCGGAGAACGAGACCTTCTGGAACGAGACGGGCGAGAAGATCGCCCGGCGGAACCTCTTCTTCTCCGTGCTGTCGGAGCACATCGGGTTCTCGGTGTGGACCCTGTGGTCGGTGCTGGTGCTGTTCATGGGCCCGGAGTACGGGCTGACGCCGGCCGACAAGTTCATGCTGACGTCGATGGTCACGCTGGTCGGAGCCGTGGTCCGGGTGCCCTACACGTTCGCCGTCGCGATCTTCGGCGGGCGCAACTGGACGGTCATCTCCGCCAGCCTGCTGCTCATCCCGACCATCGCCGCGTTCACGGTGATGGAGCCGGGCACCTCCTTCTCCACGTTCCTGCTGATCGGCCTGCTGGCCGGCGTGGGCGGCGGCAACTTCGCCTCCTCGATGACCAACATCAACGCCTTCTTCCCGCTGCGCAAGAAGGGCTGGGCGCTCGGCCTCAACGCCGGCGGCGGCAACATCGGCGTGCCCGTCATCCAGCTGATCGCGCTGGCGATCATCGGCGCCGGCGGCGGGCCGCGCCTGCTGCTCGGCATCTACATCCCGCTCATCGTGGTCGCCGCCGCGCTCGCCTGGCTGTTCATGGACAACCTCGAGAACGTCAAGAACGACACCGGTGCCGCCAGGGACGCCGCGAAGGACGCCCACACCTGGATCATGTCCTTCCTCTACATCGGGACGTTCGGCTCGTTCATCGGCTACAGCTTCGCCTTCGGCCAGGTCCTGACGAACCAGTTCGGCCGTACGCCGCTCCAGGCCGCGTACGTCACCTTCATCGGCCCGCTGCTCGGCTCGCTGATCCGTCCCGTGGGCGGCTGGCTCGCCGACAGGTACGGCGGCGCGCGGATCAGCCTGTGGAACTACGTCGGCATGGGCGTGGCCACCGCGGTCCTGATCGGTGCCTCCATGCAGAAGTCGCTGGCCCTGTTCACCGTGGCGTTCGTGGTGCTGTTCGTGCTCAGCGGCCTCGGCAACGGTTCGACGTTCAAGATGATCCCCGGCATCTTCCAGGCCAAGGCCCGCGCCAAGGGCCTCACCGGTGAGGCGGCGGCCTCCTACGGACGCCGGCTGTCCGGCGCCTCCATGGGGCTCATCGGCGCGGTCGGCGCGCTCGGCGGGGTCGGGATCAACCTGGCCTTCCGGCAATCGTTCCTCTCCTACGGTTCCGGCACCGGCGCGTTCGTCGCCTTCCTCGCCTACTACGGCGTCTGCTTCACCGTCACCTGGGCCGTATACCTTCGCCGCTCGGCCGCCCGCAGCCAGGTGGTGGCCAGCGCGGAGGCGAAGCCGCAGCTCAGCTACGCCGAGGTGTGACGTAACACCGACGACACGAAGACGAACCGAGCCTGTCACGCACCGTTGACAGGCTCGGTCGGCGTGCCGGTACCGCCGTATGTGTCCGCCGTCGTGTGGCACTCGGGACGGCGGACGGCACGCAGGTACGACGACTCGAGTGCGGGACGAGAGCGACGACAGCCATGGACGAGCAAGAACAGCGACCAGACCACGGTCCCCTCGCGGGGTTCACCGTGGGCGTGACCGCCGCGCGCCGGGCCGACGAGCTGGGGGCGCTGTTGCAGCGGCGCGGCGCCGCCGTCCTGCACGCCCCGGCTCTGCGCATCGTGCCGCTCGCCGACGACAGCGAGCTGCTGGCCGCCACCAAGGAGATCCTCCGGCAGGTGCCGGACATCGTCGTCGCCACCACCGCGATCGGTTTCCGGGGGTGGGTCGAGGCCGCCGACGGCTGGGGGCTCGGCGAGGAGCTGCTGGCCCGGCTGCGCACGGTGCGGATCCTCGCCCGCGGGCCGAAGGTGAAGGGCGCGATCCGGGCGGCCGGGCTGACGGAGGAGTGGTCGCCGTCGTCCGAGTCGATGGCGGAGGTGCTCGACCGGATGCTGGAGGAGGGCGTCGAGGGCCGCCGTATCGCCATCCAGCTGCACGGCGAGCCGCTGCCCGGGTTCGTGGAGGCGCTGCGGGAGGGCGGGGCCGAGGTGGTGGGCGTGCCCGTCTACCGGTGGATGCCGCCGGAGGACCTCGGGCCGGTGGACCGGCTGCTGGACGCCGTGGTCGCGCGCGGGCTCGACGCGCTCACCTTCACCAGCGCGCCCGCCGCCGCCTCCCTGCTGTCCCGGGCCGAGGACCGCGGGCTGCTGCCCGAGGTGCTGGCCGCCCTCGGCCACGACGTGCTGCCCGCCTGCGTCGGGCCGGTCACCGCGCTGCCGTTGCAGGCCCGCGGGCTCGACACGGTCCAGCCCGAACGCTTCCGGCTCGGGCCGCTCGTCCAGCTGCTGTGCCAGGAACTGCCCGCCCGGGCGCGGTCGCTGCCGATCGCCGGGCACCGGGTGGAGATTCGGGGGCACGCGGTGCTGGTGGACGGCGCGCTCAAACCCGTCCCCCCGGCCGGGATGTCGCTGCTGCGCGCCCTGTCCCGGCGCCCCGGCTGGGTGGTGCCGCGCGCCGAGCTGCTGCGGGCGCTGCCGGGCGCCGGGCGGGACGAGCACGCGGTGGAGACCGCGATGGCCCGGCTGCGTACGGCTCTGGGGGCGCCGAAGCTGATCCAGACGGTGGTGAAGCGGGGGTACCGGCTGGCGCTGGATCCGGCGGCGGACAGCAAGTACGCCGACGCCTGAGGCCGCGGGGACGACAAGGGCGGGGCCCAAGGGGTTCCGGGCGGGTCGGCGGGGAGGCACTGTGGGGGGAGAACGTTTTTCCCCTCCCAGCCAGGTGACCCTAGGCGGTGACAGGCACATGGCACTGGGTACGGCCACGGCGCCCTGCGCGTTCCGGTTCGACGCCGGGCGCGTCTGTCTGGACCTCCTCGCGACCTCCCACCCCGTGGAACGGCTCGGCTCCGTCGAGCTGTTGTGCGCCTGGATCACCGGCTCCGGGCTGGTCCCGGCGGGCACCCCGCTGGCCCACGCCGACCCGACCTGGCTGGCCGGCTTCCGCGAACTGCGCGGCCAGGTCGACCGGTTGGTGCGCGGCCGGCCGGCGCCCGGGGCACGGCCGTACGACCTCGCGCTGAGCCGCGTCAACGAGTTCGCCCGCACCGCGCCCCCGGCCCCGCGCGCGGAGCGCGGCGACGACGGCAGCCTCGTACGGCGCCTGGACGCCCCTCCCGACCGCGCCGCCCTGCTCGGGGCCGTCGCCCGGGACGCCGTCGACCTGCTCACCGACCCCGCCGCCCGCTCCTGCCTGCGCCAGTGCGCGGGCGACAACTGCCCCATCGTGTACCTCGACACGTCCCGGGGCCGCAGAAGGCGCTGGTGCTCCAGCGAGGTGTGCGGCAACAGGGAACGCGTGGCCCGCCACCGCCGCCGCACGGCCGTGACCCGCGCGTAGCGGCCGCGCCGAACCGCCGCCCCGGTCCCGCGGTGCGCTGCGCGCTCGGGTGCTCGGGGTCGGGGCGCTGTCTGTGGGACGTGTACCGCGCCCGCCGTCAGGAGTGGGATGCGGCGTCGGCCGGCGCTGTGCGTCGCACGTCCGCGCGGCGGGCCCCCATCCCGCCCCGCAGAGATGGTCTTTGACACTCCGTCGGGCGCGCCGCGCGCTCTCGGGCGTGTTTGAATGTGCTCTACAGGCGTCGCATATGCGGCTTCTGTGGGGTCGTCAGGTTCCCGCCGTGGACGTGATTTCGATTACATCCCGTTTACCTACGGTCCCGTAGGGGCAGCCCCCGGGGTCGTGCCGCCTGTGTCGGAAATGTAAAGAACGCGCGGTGGGAATGTGCTCGCATGTCCCGCTCGTCACGTCATCCGGAAGAAAACTGTCGCCTCGCTTTGAACACGCGACGCCCCTTCTCCGTACCGGTGGACGAGCGACCGACTGGGGGAACCCCCGGACATCGGAGGTGGGCGTGCGCAAGGATTCCGTCGTGGCCAATGAACGTGCACCGAGGGCCCGACATCGCATGTCCCAGCCCTCGGAACCCGACGAGGAGCTGATGCGTGCGCTCTATCGCGAACACGCCGGACCTCTCCTGGCGTATGTCCTGCGCCTGGTCGCCGGAGACCGGCAGCGCGCCGAGGACGTCGTGCAGGAGACGCTCATCCGTGCCTGGAAGAACGCCGGTCAGCTCAACAGGGCGACCGGATCGGTACGCCCCTGGCTGGTGACGGTCGCCCGGCGCATCGTCATCGACGGCCACCGCAGCCGGCAGGCCCGGCCGCAGGAGGTCGATCCGTCGCCGCTGGAGGTCATCCCCGCGGAGGACGAGATCGACAAGGCGCTGTGGCTGATGACGTTGTCGGACGCACTCGAGGACCTCACCCCGGCCCACCGGGAGGTGCTCGTCGAGACGTACTTCAAGGGGCGCACGGTCAACGAGGCCGCCGAAACCCTGGGCATACCCAGCGGAACCGTTCGTTCCCGGGTCTTCTACGCTCTGCGTTCGATGAAGCTGGCTCTGGAGGAGCGGGGGGTGACGGCGTGATGAGCGGGTACGGGGGATATCAGGGATTCGGAACGGGCGGTACGGGTATGTCTGGTCCCATGCAGGGATCACCGGTACCGAACGAGCACGAGACCGTCGGTGCCTATGCCCTCGGTCTCCTCGACGACGCCGAGGCCACCGCCTTCGAGGCCCACCTCGCGACCTGCGAGTGGTGCGCCCAGCAGCTGGACGAGCTCGCCGGGATGGAGCCGATGCTCGCCGCGCTCGCGGACCTGCCCGGCACCGGCACCCCCGCGATCGGCGATTCGCTGTCGGCCAAGCCCAGCCCGCGCCTGGTGGAGAAGCTCGTCGACGAGGTCGCCGAGCGCCGCGCCCAGAAGCGCCGCCGCAGCTTCTACATGGTGGCCGCCGCCGGCGCGCTGATCATCGGCGGCCCGTTCGTCGCCGTGGCCACCAACTCAGGCGGTGACGGCGGGGGCCCGAAGACCGGCCAGACGCTGGCCGCCAGCCCCGCGAAGGACGCCTTCGAACACATCCCCGACAAGATCACGGCCACCGACCCGACGACCAAGGTCACCGCGAGCGTCGCCGTCCAGCCGAGGGACTGGGGCACCTTCGGGGTGCTGGAGCTGAAGAACGTCAAGGGACCGCTCAAGTGCTCCCTGATCGCCGTCGGCAAGAACGGCGAGCGCGAGACCCTGGCCTCCTGGTCCGTGCCCAAGTGGGGATACGGCATCCCGGACGCCCAGGTCGACAAGGCCAAGGAGCCCCTGTACGTGCAGGGCAGCGCCGCGTTCGAGCGCAACGACATCGACCACTTCGAGGTCGTGAGCTTCGACGGAAAGAAGCTGGTCGAGCTCGACGCGTAACTTCCGCCCACGGGTCCCCTTCGCGTACGGTTGACGGCTGCCCAGCACGTCAGAAGGGGGCCCGGTGGCCGCTCAGGCTCAACAGGAATCCGCGGTCGACTCGGTACACGACAGCGTGCACGCCGCGCACGACTCCGTTCGGGACCGGGAGATCAGCGCCGAACAGGAACACCTGGACCGGGTGTACCGCCGCCTCGAGGAGAAGATCCACGAGGCCGAGTTCCTCATGCACGACGCGGCCCGGCGCGGCCAGGTCGGCACGCCCGGCGCGCTCGCCGAGCGGGACGCGCAGGTCTTCCGCGCGGGCGTCCACCTCAGCCGGCTGAACAACGAGTTCGAGGACTTCCTCTTCGGCCGGATCGACCTGCTGCCCGGCAAGCACGGCAAGAAGGGGCCCGACGGGGCGTACACCGCCGTCGAGCCGGCGGAGGGCGCCGTACGCCCCGACAACACCGCCGACATCGCCGAGACCCTGCACATCGGCCGCATCGGCGTCCTCGACGAGGACTACGCCCCGCTGGTCATCGACTGGCGGGCGCCGGCCGCCGCGCCCTTCTACCGCTCCACCCCGGTCGACCCCGGCCGGGTCGTGCGGCGCCGGGTCATCCGCTCCAAGGGCCGCAAGGTGCTCGGCGTCGAGGACGACCTGATGCGCCCCGAGCTGAAGGCGTTCCTGCACGGTCACGAACTGCCCGTGATCGGCGACGGCGCCCTGATGGCCGCGCTCGGCCGGGCCCGCGGCCACACCATGCGGGACATCGTCGCCTCCATCCAGGCCGAGCAGGACCTGGTCATCCGCGCCCCCGCTGCCTCCGTCACGTACGTGGAGGGCGGCCCCGGCACCGGCAAGACCGCGGTCGCCCTGCACCGGGCGGCCTACCTGCTCTACCAGGACCGGCGCCGCTACGCGGGCGGCATCCTGATCGTCTCGCCGACCCCGCTGCTGGTCGCGTACACCGAGGGCGTGCTGCCCTCCCTCGGCGAGGAGGGCCAGGTCGCCATCCGTGCCATCGGCTCGCTGGTCGAGGGCGCCGAGGCGACCCTGTACGACTCCCCGTCCACGGCCCGCGCCAAGGGCTCCTCCCGGATGCTCAAGGTGCTGCGCAAGGCGGCCCGGGGCGCGCTGGAGCTCGGCGAGGCACCGGCCCGGCTGCGGGTCGTCGCCTTCGGCCGCCGCCTGGAGCTGGAGGCGGAGGAACTGGACCGGATCCGCCGTAGCGCGCTGGGCGGTACGGCCCCCGTGAACCTGCTGCGCCCGCGCGCCCGCAAGCTGCTGCTGGACGCCCTGTGGGAGAAGTCGGGCGCGGCCGGCCGGCACACCGACCCGGAGCTGGCCGCCGAACTGCGCTCCTCCTTCGACGAGGACATCACCTCCGAGGACGACTTCCTGGCCTTCCTCGACGCCTGGTGGCCGGAGCTGACCCCGCGGGACGTGCTGCGCGCCATGGCGGACGAGAGACGGCTGGGCCGCTGGGCCCGCCGCGTCCTCAACCCGGGGGAGGTCCGCAAGGTCGCCCGTTCCCTGAAGCGGGAGGGCTGGTCGGTGCACGACATCGCCCTGCTCGACGAGCTCCAGGCGATCCTCGGCACCCCGGCCCGCCCCCGCAGGAAGCGCGAGATCGACCCGCTCGACCAGCTCACCGGCCTGGAGGAACTGATGCCGGTGCGCGAGGAGACCCAGCGCGAGCGCGCCGAGCGCCTCGCGCAGGAGCGGGTGGAGTACGCCCACGTCATCGTCGACGAGGCGCAGGACCTTACGCCCATGCAGTGGCGCATGGTCGGCCGGCGCGGCCGGCACGCCACCTGGACGGTCGTCGGCGACCCGGCGCAGTCCTCCTGGTCCGACCCGGACGAGGCCGCCGAGGCCCGCGACGAGGCCCTCGGCACCCGCCCCCGCCGCCGCTTCCAGCTCACCGTCAACTACCGCAACCCCGCCGAGATCGCCGACCTGGCCGCCAAGGTGCTCGCCCTGGCCATGCCCGGCTCCCAGGCGCCCAGGGCGGTGCGCTCCACGGGCGTACAGCCGCGCTTCACGGTCGTACGGGACTCCCTCGCCGGCACCGTGCGCGCGGAGGCCGCCCGGCTGCTGGACCAGGTGGACGGCACGGTGGGCGTGGTCGTCGCCATGCGGCGCCGCGAGGAGGCCCGGCGGTGGCTCGACGGACTCGGCGACCGGGTGGTGGCGCTGGGCAGCCTGGAGGCCAAGGGCCTGGAGTACGACGCGACGGTCGTGGTCTCGCCCGCCGAGATCGCCGACGAGTCCCCGGCGGGCCTGCGGGTGCTGTACGTCGCCCTGACCCGGGCCACCCAGCAGCTGACGGTCGTCTCGGGGGAGCGGGACGAGCCGGACGCGCGGGGGGTGCCGGACCTGCTCAGGGACTGAGCGGACTGAGCGTGCGCCGGGGGAATGGCCTTACGGCATCCGTTTGTTAGCCTGGGTGTGGCACCGGCCCGATCCAAGCCCCCGGGCCCAACCTTCGTCGCTACGAGCGACCACTTGCCGCGAGGCGAGCATGGCGGGTCGGTGCCACTGAACGGTCGAGAGGTCCACGTCACGTTGTGACGTGGACCTCTTTCGTTGAGAACAAAACGTTCGCAATCCGGAGCGGCTAACAGCTACTCGGCGGTAGGTGCGACGATCGGACGGCACATCTTCGCGAAACCGTGAAAGCAGAGGAAGTCGGCCATGGCAACGGCGCCCAGCGTCTCCTACTCGATGACCGTCCGGCTGGAGGTGCCCGCGAGCGGAACCGCCGTCTCGCAGCTCACCACCGCCGTGGAGTCCTCCGGAGGCTCGGTGACCGGCCTTGACGTCACCGCGTCCGGCCACGAGAAGCTCCGTATCGACGTCACGATCGCGGCCACCTCGACCGCGCACGCCGACGAGATCGTGGAGAAGCTGCGTGGCATCGAGGGCGTCACGCTGGGCAAGGTCTCGGACCGTACGTTCCTCATGCACCTCGGCGGCAAGATCGAGATGCAGTCCAAGCACCCCATCCGCAACCGTGACGACCTGTCCATGGTCTACACGCCGGGTGTGGCGCGCGTCTGCATGGCGATCGCCGAGAACCCCGAGGACGCCCGCCGCCTGACCATCAAGCGCAACTCCGTCGCGGTCGTGACGGACGGCTCCGCCGTGCTGGGCCTGGGCAACATCGGCCCGAAGGCCGCGCTGCCGGTCATGGAGGGCAAGGCGGCTCTGTTCAAGCGGTTCGCCGGGATCGACGCCTGGCCGATCTGCCTGGACACCCAGGACACCGACGCGATCGTGGAGATCGTCAAGGCGATCGCCCCGGGCTTCGCGGGCATCAACCTCGAGGACATCTCCGCCCCGCGCTGCTTCGAGATCGAGGCCCGGCTGCGCGAGGCCCTCGACATCCCCGTCTTCCACGACGACCAGCACGGCACCGCGATCGTGGTGCTGGCGGCGCTGACCAACGCCCTGCGGGTCGTCGGCAAGGCCATCGAGGACGTCCGGGTCGTGATGTCCGGCGCCGGCGCGGCCGGTACGGCCATCCTGAAGCTGCTGCTCGCCGCGGGCGTGAAGAACGCCGTCGTCGCCGACATCCACGGTGTCGTGCACGCCGGCCGCGAGGACCTGGTCGACGCCGCCCCCGGCTCGGCGCTGCGCTGGATCGCCGACAACACCAACCCCGAGGGCCTGGCGGGCACCCTGAAGGAGGCCGTGCGCGGCGCCGACGTCTTCATCGGCGTCTCCGCCCCTAACGTCCTGGACGGCGAGGACGTCGCCGCCATGGCCGACGGCGCGATCGTGTTCGCGCTCGCGAACCCGGACCCCGAGGTGGACCCGGCGATCGCCCGCCAGACGGCCGCAGTGGTGGCCACGGGCCGTTCCGACTTCCCGAACCAGATCAACAACGTGCTGGTCTTCCCGGGCGTCTTCCGCGGCCTGCTGGACGCCCAGTCGCGCACGGTCAACACGGAGATGATGCTCGCGGCCGCGAAGGCCCTGGCCGACGTGGTGACCGAGGACGAGCTGAACCCGAACTACATCGTCCCGAGCGTCTTCAACGACAAGGTCGCGGGCGCGGTGGCCGGAGCGGTGAGGGACGCCGCGAAGGCGGCGGGCGCCTCGGCCACGGCCTCCGCCTGACGGGGGCTTCCCCTGCGGGGGCCGGTTCGTCCGGCGGTGGCGTCGGCTTGTCGGCCTGAGGCTGTCGGCGGTGGCGTCGGCTTGACGGGGCCCGGCCTGTCCAGCGGTGGCGCGGAGCTGCCGGCGCGGGCTTGCCGGCGGCGGCGTCGGCTTGTCGCCTGGGCTTGTCGGGCCGTGATGTCTGCCTGACGCGGGGGCCTGTCCTGCGGGGTCCGGTTTGTCGGCGGTGGCGGCGGCCGGGCGAACCGGCCGCGGCCGGGCGTGCCAGACGTACGCCTGCGGCAACGCCGCCGCCCTCGCCGCAGGCAGGCACAGTCGGCGCACGACGCCGGGGAAGAGGCCTCCGCACCGCTGTCAGGGCGGCCGCGGGGCGGCACGGGCCCGGCAGGGATGACCGGCGCCGGGGCGGCGACGTACGTGCTCCCCGCCCTCCGTGCGTCCGCCCAGGGCGGCTGCATCCCCCCTCGGGGCCGGCAGGGCGTGGACGTGAGGCTCGCCACGCCCGCGGGAAACCGGCGCGTCGCAAAACCGCCTGTCAGCGGCGGAGCCCTATCGTGGCGGCCAGGCTCAGGCCGTCTCTTCGTGTGACTCCCAAGGGTGTTCCCACGACTCCTGCGGGTGCCGGATTGGCTTTCCCGCCGCAGGTAGAGGCAGGATGCGTCCCTGGGCGCGAGGGTCTGACGACGGACCCGGGTCCGGGGACTCACCGAGGACCCTGGCAGCATCGGCTTCGACGCCTCAACGGCAAGATGAACACGGGAGTAACAACATGAACCGCAGTGAGCTGGTGGCCGCGCTGGCCGACCGCGCCGAGGTGACCCGCAAGGACGCCGACGCCGTGCTGGCCGCGTTCGCCGACGTGGTCGGCGACATCGTCTCCAAGGGGGACGAGAAGGTCACCATCCCCGGCTTCCTGACCTTCGAGCGCACCCACCGTGCCGCTCGCACCGCGCGCAACCCGCAGACCGGCGAGCCCATCCAGATCCCGGCCGGCTACAGCGTGAAGGTCTCCGCGGGCTCCAAGCTGAAGGAAGCGGCCAAGGGCAAGTAAGCGCTCCGGTGTGAGTGCCGCGGGGCGCTGCGGGCCGTCGGTGACGGGCCGCGCGGCTCCCCGCGCCCCTTTGGGCGCGTCCGCCTGGGCGCACACATGCGAAGGGGCGGTCACCCGAGTCCGGGTGACCGCCCCTTCGGTGCGCGTACGGCGCTGTCAGCCGAGCGCCTTGCCCGGCAGCTCGACCTTCGCGCCGAGCTCCACGAGCTTCTCCATGAAGTTCTCGTAGCCCCGGTTGATCAGGCCGATGCCGTGCACCCGGGAGGTGCCCTGGGCCGCCAGGGCGGCGATCAGGTACGAGAAACCGCCGCGCAGGTCGGGGATGACCAGGTCGGCGCCCTGCAGCTTGGTGGGGCCGGACACGACGGCCGAGTGCAGGAAGTTGCGCTGGCCGAAGCGGCAGTCGGAGCCGCCCAGGCACTCGCGGTAGAGCTGGATGTGGGCGCCCATCTGGTTCAGGGCGGAGGTGAAGCCCAGCCGGGACTCGTACACCGTCTCGTGGATGATCGACAGGCCCGTGGCCTGCGTGAGGGCGACGACCAGCGGCTGCTGCCAGTCGGTCTGGAAGCCCGGGTGCACGTCCGTCTCCAGCGCGATGGACTTCAGCTGGCCGCCGGGGTGCCAGAAGCGGATGCCCTCGTCGTCGATGCGGAAGGCACCGCCGACCTTGCGGTAGGTGTTGAGGAACGTCATCATCGAGCGCTGCTGGGCGCCGTGGACGTATATGTCGCCCTCGGTCGCCAGCGCCGCCGACGCCCAGGACGCGGCCTCCAGGCGGTCCGGGAGGGCGCGGTGGGTGTAGCCGTCGAGTGTGTCCACACCGGTGATGCGGATGGTGCGGTCGGTGTCCATCGCGATGATCGCGCCCATCTTCTGCAGGACGCAGATCAGGTCCTCGATCTCCGGCTCGACGGCCGCGTTCGACAGCTCGGTGACGCCCTCCGCGAGGACGGCCGTCAGCAGCACCTGCTCGGTCGCGCCGACGGACGGGTAGGGCAGCCGGATCTTCGTACCGCGCAGCCGCTGCGGCGCCTCCAGGTACTGCCCGTCCGCCCGCTTCTCGATCTTCGCGCCGAACTGCCGCAGCACGTCGAAGTGGAAGTCGATGGGCCGGCCGCCGATGTCGCAGCCGCCGAGACCGGGGATGAACGCGTGACCGAGGCGGTGCAGCAGAGGGCCGCAGAAGAGGATCGGGATCCGGGACGAACCGGCGTGGGCATCGATGTCGGCGACGTTCGCGCTCTCCACCCGGGTCGGGTCGAGCACCAGTTCGCCGGGCTCCTCGCCGGGGCGCACCGACACCCCGTGCAGCTGGAGCAGACCGCGTACGACGCGCACGTCACGGATGTCCGGAACGTTGCGCAGCCGACTTGGCGCACTGCCCAGCAGGGCGGCGACCATGGCCTTCGGTACGAGGTTCTTCGCACCGCGGACACGGATCTCGCCCTCCAGCGGGGTTCCGCCGTGGACAAGGAGGACATCGTCGTTGACGGTCATGAATCTCGCGTTCCGTGGAGTGGGGCAGGGGCCGAAGAGACAGAGTAATGGCCGCCGACCCCCCTCAAGTAAGCCTGAGGACGGGCCATCCACGTCATAGCTGTGTCACAACACGAACCGTTCCACAGCGGGCACATGGGGTCACGAACGCCGTGGCGCGCGAAGGGCGCCCCGCGCGTACTCCGACCTGCGTTCACTCCCGCGCCCCGGATTGCCTCCCCACAGGACGGGAAGATGCGGGATCATGTCTGGCATGACCGAGGTGTCCTCGCTCACAGGGCGGCTGCTCGTGGCCACGCCCGCCCTGGCGGACCCGAACTTCGACCGTGCGGTGGTGCTGCTCCTCGACCACGACGAGGAGGGCTCCCTCGGTGTCGTCCTCAACCGCCCGACCCCCGTGGGCGTGGGCGACATCCTGGAGGGCTGGGCGGACCTCGCCGGGGAGCCCGGCGTCGTCTTCCAGGGCGGCCCGGTCTCGCTGGACTCGGCCCTCGGAGTCGCCGTCGTCCCCGGCGGGGCCGCCGGTGAGGCCGCCCCGCTGGGCTGGCGCCGGGTGCACGGCGCGATCGGTCTGGTCGACCTGGAGGCCCCGCCCGAGCTGCTCGCCTCCGCCCTCGGCTCCCTGCGGATCTTCGCCGGGTACGCGGGCTGGGGCCCCGGTCAGCTGGAGGACGAGCTGGTCGACGGGGCGTGGTACGTCGTCGAGTCCGAGCCCGGCGACGTCTCCTCCCCGGCGCCCGAGAGACTGTGGCGCGAAGTGCTGCGCCGGCAGCGCAACGAACTGGCGATGGTGGCCACCTACCCGGACGACCCTTCGCTCAACTGAGGGGCTCAGCCGTCGCGGGTGGGCTTCAGTACTCTTGGGCGTATGAGCACTCTCGAGCCCGAGCGCGGGACTGGTACGGGGACCCTCGTAGAGCCGACGCCGCAGGTGTCCCACGGCGACGGCGACCACGAGCGCTTCGCCCACTACGTCCAGAAGGACAAGATCATGGCGAGCGCCCTCGACGGGACCCCCGTCGTGGCGCTGTGCGGCAAGGTGTGGGTGCCGGGCCGCGACCCGAAGAAGTACCCCGTGTGCCCCATGTGCAAGGAGATCTACGACTCCATGGGCTCCGGCGACGACGAGGGCGACGGCGACAAGTAGCCGCACCGGTCCGTCAGGCGCAGGCCCCCGGGCGCGCGGCCGGGCGTTCCGGGGGCTCGGTGCTGCTCACGCGGTGTCTTTCCGCGGCCGCGGGTCCCCGGACCGGCCCCGGGGTAGAGCACTCGGGTGACGTCATCCACGGACCTGATTCCCGCGCCCCGCACCGTCGAAGGCCCCGGGGGGCACGGTGTCCCGCTGACCGAGGACACCACCGTGTGGGCCGCGCCCGGCACCGGCGGCACCGAACGCTGGCTGCGCGGCACCCTGGGCCCCGCCCTGGGGCTGCCGCTGCGGCCCGGGCCCGAGGACGCCCCTGACGGCCTGCGGCTGCGCCTGGATGCCCGTCTGGAGCCCGAGGCGTACCGGCTCGCCGCCACCGCCGGCCGGGGCATCGAGATCACCGGCGGCAGCGCGGCCGGGGTGTTCTGGGGTGCCCAGACCCTGCGTCAGCTGCTCGGCCCGGACGCCTTCCGCAAGGCGCCCGTGCGGCCGGGCACGCGGTACGGCGTCGCGCACCAGGTGATCGAGGACGCACCCCGGTTCCGCTGGCGCGGGTTCCTGCTGGACGTCGCCCGGCACTTCACGCCCAAGGACGGTGTGCTGCGCTGCCTGGACCTGCTGGCGGCGCACAAACTCAACGTCCTGCACCTGCACTTGACGGACGACCAGGGCTGGCGCATCGAGATCGAGCGGTACCCGCGGCTGACGCAGGTGGCCTCCTGGCGGGCACGCACCAGAATCGGCCATGGGGCCTCGCCCCTGTGGGACGCCAGACCGCACGGCGGCTACTACACCCAGGACGACATCCGGGAGATCGTCGCCTACGCCGCCGAGCGGCATATCTCGGTGGTCCCCGAGATCGACGTGCCGGGACACTCGCAGGCGGCCATCGCCGCGTACCCGGAACTCGGCAACACCGACGTCATCGACACCACCGCCCTGTCCGTCTGGGACACCTGGGGAATCAATCCCAACGTACTCGCCCCCACTGACACCACCCTGCGCTTCTACGAGGGCGTGCTCGAGGAGGTGCTCGGGCTCTTCCCCGCGGACGCCGCCGCGTTCTCGGCGTTCGTGCACATCGGCGGCGACGAGTGCCCCAAGGAGCAGTGGAGGCGGTCGGCGGTCGCCCAGGCGCGCATCGCGGAACTCGGGCTGGGCGGCGAGGACGAACTGCAGGCCTGGTTCATCGGCCACTTCGACCGGTGGCTCGCCGCGCGCGGCCGCCGGCTGATCGGCTGGGACGAGATCCTCGAGGGCGGCCTGGCCGACGGTGCCGCCGTGTCCTCCTGGCGCGGCTACGCCGGCGGGGTCGCCGCCGCCCGGGCCGGGCACGACGTCGTCATGTGCCCCGAGCAGCAGGTGTACCTGGACCATCGTCAGGCCCCGGGCGACGACGAGCCGGTGCCGATCGGGTACGTGCGCACCCTGGAGGACGTCTACCGGTTCGAGCCCGTGCCGCCGGAGCTGACGCCCGAGGAGGCCCGGCACGTGCTGGGCACCCAGGCCAACATGTGGACCGAGGTGACGGAGGACCACGCGCGCGTGGACTACCAGACGTTCCCCCGGCTCGCCGCGTTCGCCGAGGTGGCCTGGAGCGACCTGCCCGCCCCCGCCGAGCGGGACTACGCCGGCTTCGAGCGGCGGATGGCCGCCCACTACCGGCGACTTGACGCCCTGGGCGTCGCCTACCGGCCGCCGGCCGGGCCGTTGCCCTGGCAGCGGCGCCCGGGCGTCCTGGGGCGCCCCGTCGACGGCCCCCCGCCCCACCGCTAGCACGCGCGCGTGCCGTGGCCCGAACACATCACGGATAAAGCACGCAAGGGTCACCGAAGAGTGCCAATCGCATCGCACCGGTGAAGCGTGCGAAAAGGGACCATCTCCTGGGTGAGGTGGGCGAATGCCTCCTAGCGGACCCGTGTCCTCGGCCGTCGCGAAGATGTGCCAGAGTTGCCACGTCCGCCCTGTCAGCACGTACCGTACGGCAACACAGGTGGGACCAGGTGGGGCAGCGGGAAGGGGCAGCCGGTTTGACCACGCACGCACCGCAGGCGGCGCAGGCCGTGACGCTGCCCACGACGCTGGACGAGGCCGTGGGCGCACTGGCCGCCATGCCCGCCGCCGTGCCCGTCGCGGGCGGCACCGACCTGATGGCGGCCGTCAACTCCGGGCAGCTCAGGCCCGCCGCCCTGGTGGGTCTCAACAGGATCAGCGAGATCCGCGGCTGGCAGTACCAGGACGGCCACGCGCTGCTCGGCGCGGGCCTCACGCACGCGCGTATGGGGCGCCCCGACTTCGCCGCCCTCATCCCGGCGCTCGCCGCCGCCGCGCGCGCCGCGGGCCCGCCGCACATCCGCAACGCGGGCACCCTGGGCGGCAACATCGCCTCGGCCGCCCCCACGGGTGACGCGCTGCCGGTCCTGGCGGCACTGGAGGCGACGCTGATCATCGCGGGCCCGGGCGGAGCCCGCCGGGAGATCCCGGTGTCGCACCTGCTGGCCGGGATGGACATGCTGCGCGCCGGTGAACTCATCGGCTACGTGCGCGTGCCGCTGCTGCACGCCCCGCAGGTCTTCCTGAAGGCCACCGGCCGCACCGGCCCGGGGCGCGCGGTCGCCTCCGTCGCGCTGGTCCTGGACCCCGCCCGGCGCGGTGTCCGCTGCGCGGTGGGCGCCATAGCGCCGATGCCGCTGCGGCCCCTGGAGGCCGAGCACTGGGTCGCCCAGCTCATCGACTGGGACAACAACCGCGCGATCGTGCCCGAGGCGCTCAACGCCTTCGGCGAGTACGTCGCGGCGGCGTGCATCCCCGACCCGGTCCCGGCCGAGGACGGCTCCGTGACCCCGCTTCCGCCCGCCGTACTGCACCTGCGGCGCACCGTCGCCGCGCTGGCCCGACGAGCACTGGGGAGGGCGCTGTCGTGACCGACGACCAGCACGGAGAGGGCACGCCCCAGGGCGGCGGTCGCTGGGACCCGCTGCCCCAGGGCGACTACGACGACGGCGCCACCGCCTTCGTCAAGCTCCCCGAGGGAGGCGTCGACGCCCTGCTGGCCGGCGGCGACAGTCCGCTCGCCGCGCCCGGCCACGGCTATGTGCCCCCGCAGATAACGGTCACGCCGGGCACCGCCGGCACCGACCCGGCCGCGACCGGCACCTGGCCGGTGCCCGGCGCCCCCGTCGACGGGGCCCAGTGGCACGACCCCCAGGCCGCGCACCAGCAGCGGCACGCGGGACAGCACGGCGGGCACGAGCAGCACCACTACGGCGAGCACGGGGACCCTCAGCAGCACCGGGACCCTCAGCAGCACGGCGGCCACCCGCAGCACGGGGACCAGCAGCAGCACGGTGGTCACCCGCAGCACGCCGGTCACGGCGACCACCAGCAGCACGACCCGGCCGCGGCGCAGCAGCACGCCGCGCACGACCGGTTCACGTACCACCCGGGTGCCACCGGGCAGTGGACCTTCGAGGACGCCACGGCGCCGCAGGCACCGGCGCCCGGCCACGACGTGACCGGGCAGTGGTCCATTCCCGTCGCCGACGGCGATCTGCCGGACGAGTCGGGCGAGTTCACCACCTCCTCGCTGGTCGAGCAGTGGGGCGGCACCCCGCCGGCCACCCTGCCGGGCGGCGCGCCCGCGCCCTGGGCCACGCAGGCCCCGGGGGAGCCCTGGGGCCAGCAGGCGGCGCAGCAGGCCGCCGGCGCCCACGCGACCGAGCACGAGCAGGGGTTGGCCGGCCCCGAGCACGCGGCGGCCTCCTACGCTCCCGAGCCCGCCGCGGAGGCCGGCCACGGCCACGAGGGCTACCCGCACGAGCCGTCCCCGACCGCCGGGCACGGTCCGGAGCACCCGACGGCCCCTCAGGCCCCCGGAGAGCCGGACCCCGACGGCCCGGACGGGACGCCGACGGCTCCCCCCGAGTCGTACGCGGAGCCCGCGGGCGCCGAGGCGGCCGGACCGGAGCCGCAGGTGCACGCGGAGGCCCCGCACAGCGCCCAGGAGGCCGCTGAAGCCCCGCAGGCCGCCGAGGAGGCCCCTGAAGCCCCTGAGGGCTCACAGCCCGTCCAGGGCGGCGGTGAGGCCCACGAGGACGCCGAAGGGGCCGCGGAGGCCGCTGAGGCCCCCGCTGAGCCGCCCGCCGACCCGGAGCCGGCCAGGGAGCCGGAGCCCGCGCCGGAGGCCGCCGGCGCACCCGCGACGGACGCCGCCCCCGACGACCAGGTCCCCGGCGAGGCGGCCGAGACGGCCGCGCCCCCGCAGGACGAGCCCCCCGCGCCGTCCGGCGAGGAGCACCCCCTGGCGTCGTACGTGCTGCGCGTCAACGGCGCCGACCGGCCCGTCACCGACGCGTGGATCGGCGAGTCGCTGCTGTACGTGCTGCGGGAGCGGCTCGGGCTCGCGGGTGCCAAGGACGGCTGCTCGCAGGGCGAGTGCGGCGCCTGCAACGTGCAGGTCGACGGCCGGCTCGTCGCCTCCTGCCTGGTCCCGGCCGTGACCGCGGCGGGCAGCGAGGTCCGTACCGTCGAGGGCCTGGCCGTCGACGGGCAGCCCTCGGACGTGCAGCGGGCGCTCGCCCGGTGCGGCGCGGTGCAGTGCGGCTTCTGCGTGCCCGGCATGGCGATGACCGTGCACGACCTGCTGGAGGGCAATCCGGCGCCGACCGAGCTGGAGACCCGCCAGGCCCTGTGCGGCAACCTGTGCCGCTGCTCCGGCTACCGGGGGGTCGTGCAGGCCGTCAAGGAGGTCGTCGCCGAACGCGAGGCGCACACCGGCGCCGACGCGGCTGAGCGGGCCGACGGCGAGGCCCGTATCCCTCACCAGGCGGGCCCGGGCGCCGGCGGCGTCCACCCCGAGGGGTTCCCGCCCCCTGGAGCGCATGACCAGCCCTACGGCCAGGACGGAGGCCACGCGTGAGCAACGAAGCAGCCACCGCGCAGGCCGTGGAGGCCGCCGCCCCGGAGCCCGAGCCGATCCCGCACGGCCTCGGCTCCTCCCTGCCGGCCTCCGACGCGCGCGCGAAGACGGAGGGCACCTTCCCGTACGCCGCCGACCTGTGGGCCGAGGGCCTGCTGTGGGGGGCGGTGCTGCGCTCGCCGCACGCGCGTGCGCGCATCCTGTCCATCGACACCTCCCACGCGCGCGAGATGCCCGGTGTCCGGGCCGTCGTCACGCACGAGGACGTCCCCGGCAACCCGCTGCACGGCCGTGGCAGGGCCGACCGCCCCGTCTTCGCCTCCGAGGTCGTGCGATACCACGGCGAACCCATCGCCGCCGTCGCCGCCGACCACCCCGACACCGCGCGGATGGCCGCCGCCGCCGTCATCGTCGAGTACGAGGTGCTCGACCCGGTCATCGACCCGGAGCAGGCCTTCGAGGCCGAACCGCTGCACCCCGACGGCAACCTGATCCGGCACATCCCGCTGCGCCACGGCGACCCGGAGGCGCACGGCGAGGTCGTCGTCGAGGGCCTGTACCGCATCGGCCGCCAGGACCCGGCGCCCATCGGCGCCGAGGCGGGTCTCGCGGTGCCCCGTCCCGACGGCGGCGTGGAGCTGTACACCGCCTCCACCGACCCGCACGCCGACCGGGACACCCTCGCCGCCTGCTACGGCCTGGAGCCCGAACGGGTGAAGATCGTCGTCACCGGCGTTCCCGGCGCCACCGCCGACCGCGAGGACCAGGGCTTCCAGCTCCCGCTCGGCCTGCTCGCCCTCACGACCGGCTGCCCGGTGAAACTCACCGCGACGCGCGAGGAGTCCTTCCTCGGCCACGCCCACCGCCACCCGACCCTGTTGCGCTACCGCCACCACGCGGACGCCGAGGGCAAGCTCGTCAAGGTCGAGGCACAGATCCTGCTGGACGCGGGCGCGTACGCCGACACCTCCTCCGACGCCCTGGCCGCCGCGGTCGCCTTCGCCTGCGGCCCGTACGTCGTCCCCAACGCCTTCATCGAGGGCTGGGCCGTACGCACCAACAATCCGCCCTCCGGCCACGTACGCGGTGAGGGCGCCATGCAGGTGTGCGCCGCGTACGAGGCGCAGATGGACAAGCTGGCGAAGAAGCTGGGCCTGGATCCGGCCGAACTGCGCCTGCGGAACGTGATGGCCACCGGGGACGTGCTCCCGACGGGCCAGACGGTGACGTGCCCGGCCCCGGTCGCGGAGCTGCTCCAGGCCGTGCGGGACCACCCCCTGCCCCCGCTGCCCAAGGACACCCCCGAGGAGGAGTGGCTGCTGCCCGGCGGCCCCGAGGGCGCGGGCGAACCGGGCGCGGTGCGCCGGGGCGTGGGCTACGGCCTGGGCATGGTGCACATGCTCGGCGCGGAGGGCGCCGACGAGGTGTCCACGGCGACCGTGAAGGTCCAGGACGGCGTGGCGACGGTGCTGTGCGCGGCCGTCGAGACCGGCCAGGGCTTCACCACCCTCGCCCGGCAGATCGTCCAGGAGACACTGGGCGTCGACGAGGTGCACGTGGCGCCCGTGGACACCGACCAGCCCCCGGCCGGCGCGGGCTGCCGCGGCCGGCACACCTGGGTGTCGGGCGGCGCGGTGGAGCGCGCGGCGAAGATGGTCCGCACCCAGCTCCTGCAGCCCCTGGCGCACAAGTTCGGGATGTCCACGGAGCTGCTCCAGATCACCGACGGCAAGATCACCTCGTACGACGGTGTGCTCTCCACGACCGTCACCGAGGCGCTGGACGGCAAGGAACTGTGGGCGACGGCCCAGTGCCGGCCGCACCCCACCGAGCCGTTGGACGAGTCCGGCCAGGGCGACGCCTTCGTGGGCATCTCCTTCTGCGCGATCCGCGCGGTCGTCGACGTCGACATCGAGATCGGCTCCGTACGCGTCGTGGAACTCGCCGTCGCCCAGGACGTGGGGCGGGTGCTGAACCCGGCCCAGCTGGAGGCCCGGATCGAGGCGGGTGTCACCCAGGGGGTGGGCATCGCGCTCACCGAGAACCTGCGCACCCCGCGCGGCCTGATCCGCCACCCCGACCTGACGGGCTACGCGCTGCCGACCGCCCTCGACGCGCCGGACATCCGGATCGTCAAACTCGTCGAGGAGCGGGACGTGGTCGCGCCCTTCGGGGCGAAGGCGGTCAGCGCGGTGCCGGTGGTGACCTCCCCGGCGGCCATCGCCTCCGCGGTACGCGCGGCCACCGGCCGCCCCGTGAACCGCCTCCCGATCCGGCCGCAGGCCGCGGTGGTCACCGGTCAGTGACCGGCGTCTGACGGAGGGGGCCGTCCTCGTCACTCGATCACCTGCCGGGTGAGGCAACGCGCAGGGGTGGTTCCGGCGTCTAGGGGTGTGGGGCGTCAGGCCGAGCCGAGCGGCCCCGGTTCCGGGGGCGTTGTCAGTGGTGGCGCGTAGTGTTCTGAGCAGTGGGGGACGGTTGCCGGGCCCGGGGACGGGCGGGCCTGTCCTGCCCGGACGGGGGATGCCCGCACGGGGGCTGTGAGGCACGGGGAGCGGAACACGTGAGCGCGGGGGCCATCATGAGCACGACCGACACCGGCGGGGCGACGATCACACTGACCGAGGACGAGCTGGGTGCGTACGTCACGCACACGCCGACGCGCCACTGGCCGACCGGCCCCGGACTGCCCGGCGACCTGGTGGGCCCGGCCGGTCCGGAGACGGAGTGGGGCTTGCTCGACGGCGCGGCCGGCGAGGTGCCGACCCCCTACTTCTTCCACGACCGGCCCGACCTGATGGACCGCCGCCCGCTCGCCCCGTCCCTGCTGACGCTGGTGCGGTTCGCCACGGCCACCGACGAACTGGCGGGGCTGCGCGGCCAGTTCGCCGCCTGCGCGGGCCGGTACGGGACCAAGGCGGTGGCCCAGGCGGCACGGCAGCTGCTGGCGCTGTTCGAGGAGGGCACGGACGGCGAGGTGCCGCCGTTCGGGCGGATGGCGGCGCTGATCCGCCCGCTGTCCCTGGTGGCCGGCCCCGGCACCCGGTCGGGGCTCGCCCTTGACCTGCCGCCCCGCCTGCTGGACCAGGAGTTCGGCCACGGCAGAGTGGCGCGTTTCGAGGACGTCGACTTCCCCGCGACGCTCACGCACGAGCCGACCCGCCGTTTCCTGCGCGAGACGGGCCTGCCGGAGGACGGCTTCCTGTTCCACCTCGACCCGGACGAGCCGCTGCGCACCCTGGCGGAGTACTACGAGGACGAGCGCCCCGGCGAGTTCCCCGCCGACCGGCTTCCCCACCGGGCCGCCCACCTGATACGCCTCGGCCACCTGGTGGAGGACAACAGCCTGGTGGTGGACGGCGCCACGGGCGCGGTCCTGCACTGGAGCGAGCCCGACGCCGCCCTGTACCCGCTGAACACGGACATCTCCACCCTCGCCTTCACCCTCTGGCTGCTGCACCGTGAGCACGCCCTCGACGAGGAGTCCGGTCACGCGCTGACCACCGACACCTACGACCAGGTGGCGATGACCATGCTCCAGGTGCTGTCCGCCGTCGACCCGACCGGGCCGACGACCGGCCCGGGCGGCCGGCACCACGGGACGGAGCTGTTCCAGGACGAGGCGGGCGGCGTGCTGTGAGCCCACCGGGCCGGACCTCGGCGGTCCGGCCCGGCAGGGGGCGACGTGACGGCTGGACCGGGATTCAGGACCCCGCGCCCGCCGCACGGCGACGGCGTACGGCCAAGACCAGCAGCGCGCCGAGCCCCGCGGCGGCCCCCGCGGCACCGGCCAGCAGCGGGGTGCTGCCGGAGCCCGTGGCGGCGAGGTTGCCGCCGGTGGACCCGGTGGAGTCCGCGGCCGAGGCGCCGGCCGTGCCGTCCGAGCCCGTGGTGCCCGAGCCGCCGGCGGCCTGCCCCTGCGGGGCGTTGCCGCCGCCCGTGCCCGAACCACCGTCGGCGGACCCGCCGTTGGCGGAGCCGCCACCGCCGGCGGTGCCTTGGGACGGGCTCGGGACCGGGTCCTCCTCGTTGTCGCTCGGCAGGTCGATGCGGATGCGGGCCGTGTTGTTGCCGGGCCGGGTGTCGTACGCCGGCGCGATGCCGTACACGGAGGTCGCCTTCACCTCGCCCTCCGGGTCGTGCGCGTCGGCGGCGATACGGACCAGGAAGGTGTACTCCAGCGACTGGCCGACCTCCAGGGTGCCGTCGGCGGGCCAGCACACGTAGGCGGGCTTGCCGGGCGTCCCCTGCGGTCCGCTGGGGCCGTCGACGCCGAACGGCGCGCACGCCTTGGGCACTTCGACGGCGGTGGTGCCGGCCGGGATGCGCACCAGCAGGGCCGGGACGTCGTCGCTGTCCTGGTCCTGCACCCAGCCGGGCCCGTCGTTGCGCAGCCGCACCGTGAACGACTGGCTGTCGCCCGCGAGCCCCTCGGTCTCCTCGCCGACCGCGACCAGGTCGGCCGTATTGTGCGCGGTCAGCGTCAGCCGCCGGTAGCTGTCGGAGAAGCCCTCGCCCGGGGCCTCACCGGCGGGCCCGGTGCCGTACTCGACGGCCTCCATCAGCGCCTTGGGCAGGGCCTTGAACCGTACGGGCGTGGTGACGGAGGCCCCCGGCTCGATGACCGTGTCCAGCTCGCACAGCGCCTGCCTGACCTGGTGCTCCAGGGTCGAGTAGGTGCAGCCGGCGACGGGCTCGGGGAAGTCCAGCCCACGGGTCAGCCGCACCCGGAAGGTGACACCGTCCACGGCCGCCGTGCCCTTGTTGGTGAGGGTGACGGCCTCCTCGTACACCTCGCCGGGCTCGGGCGTGATCTGCGGCAGGCTCGAGACCACCAGGGCGGGTCCGCCCCCCTCGGCGTGCGCCACCGGCGCGGCGAGCGCGGGAACGGCGGCGCCGGCCGCGACAGCGGCCACGACGGCCGCGCAGGCGCGCAGGCGGGGACGGATGCGTGGTCGGTTGTGCGGTCGGATGTGCTGACGCACAGTGGCTCTCCTCGTCGGACCAACGGACACGGCGACCGGAAGCTCGCCCACCGGTCATGTCCTGGACACGTGAGGGGTGCCGAGGGTTGTGCTGCTGTCCAGGGCATCAGGGCTGCTCCCGACGAACCTGGCCAGTTCGACGCCGTGGTGATCACATCGTTATCGCGCGGTGCACAACCGAGTTCAGGCATCCCCTGTCCCACAGTCAACTACTGGGAAAGGACGGGCTTGTCGGTGGGGAAGACGACGTGGAGTGCGGTGGTGGCCGGTGGAGCGGCGGTCGTGCTCACCGGGGTGGCGGCGGTGCCGGCCGGTGCGGCGGAGGGCGGGGTCTCCTTCTCCCGGGTCAAGGTGAACGGCGGGAAGCCGATCGTGATCGGGGTCAAGGAGGAAGTCGAGGTGCCCGCGGTCTTCCGGATGACGACCACGCTCGCTTACGACTACGGGCCGACGGTGTTTCCCTACCGGGGGAAGCCCGACTCGGGAGACACGGTGCACAGCGCTGTCATGACCAGCGACTGCGAGGTCGTGGACAGGGTGAAGGGCATCTGCGACTTCAAGGAATGGCTGTACATCGACCCGCGGCACCTTGACTTCGGCAACGAGGACGCCGGCACCTGGAAGACCGCCGCGCGGGTCTTTCTCGCCGGTGACGCCCACGACACTGACGACCTGAACCTGCCGTTGCAGATCAAGCGGGCCACACGCGTGACCGTCAACGCCTCGCCCGAGCCGGTCACGGCTGGAAAGACGATCACGGTGACCGGGCGGGTCACCCGGGCGAACTGGGACACGCACACGTACCAGGGGTATGCGGGCCGCACGGTGAGCCTGCAGTTCAAGGCGGCGGGTGCTTCCTCGTACACGACGGTCAAGAAGGCGACGTCGAGCAGGACGGGGGCGCTCAGGACCACGGTGAAGGCCACCGAGTCGGGCACCTGGCGGTGGACGTACTACGGGAACTCCACCTCCGGGGCGAAGTCGTCGACCGGGGATTACGTCGCCGTCAGGTAGGCGACGCGTGCGCGACGGAGGACCCGTGAGGCGGCACCCCTTCCGGGGTGCCGCCTCACAGCATGCCTGGGTTCAGGCAGCTGGAGGCCGTGGCGGGAATCGAACCCACGTAACTCGCTTTGCAGTTTTGTCCGTACTGGTCACGGCGCGATGCGGATGTGTTCGACGGCGTTCAGTCTCGTACGCATGCGGTCCCCTCCAGGGCGGTGTTTACGGCTTTGAACGGCCGCGCACCGAGGTGAATGAGACGGAAACTGAGACGGACCACGGATGGTTGATCTCGACTCACACCCGCGGGTCGAACAGCACGCCGACCAGGCCGACTTGTGCATAAGTAGTGCCGTGTGATTGGCTCTGGGACGCGCCGTATCCCCATATCCCGGCTTTTGCCGAAACATCCCCCTAACGCGGCGCCGAAGGGCAGAGCTATGCCTAAGGCTCGGTACACGTTTGACCTCCCCACCCACAAGGTGGACTACGGGGTTGAGGTGTACATCAAGGACCTCAAGATCGACCCGCAGGCGCAGCGGACCCTCAATGAGAGGCGCGCTCAGAACATCGCGGACAACATCGTCCGCGAGGCCGTGGGGTCGATCATTGTGTCGGAGCGCGCCGACGGTGACTACTACATCATTGACGGCCAGCACCGGGCACGCGCGTGCACCCTGGCCGGTTTTGAGACCATCACCTGCGAGGTACACCACGACCTGACGCAGGCGCAGGAAGCCATGCTCTTCCTGCTTAAGAACCGGGAGTCCCACAAGCCGCGACCCATCGATGAGTACCACGTGGGGCTCACGGGTGGAGTTTCTCTCTTCGTCGACACGCAGAAAATCCTGGACAAGCACGGTCTGACCCTCGGTTCGACGTCCACGAACGGGGTGGGTGCGGTTTCCGGCGTCCTGCAGATCACCGATCGATACGGAGCCACGGTCTTCGACCGTACGTTGGCGGTCGCCGAGAACGCCTGGGGACGCTCACCCGAGACCTGGGACGGAATGCTTCTCGGTGGCATCGGAATGTTCTTGGGACGGTTCGGCGATCTTGTCAATGACGAGGAACTGGCCAGGAAGATCCAGGACATGGGCACCGCGGCCAAGTGGCGGTCCGAGATCCTGAGCCAGTCGTCCCGCGGCGGCTTCAACCACAGCGGTACGGGCTCCCGCGTGACCACCGCCTTCCGCATCGTCGTGAATGCGTGGAACAAGGGGCGTAGGGCTTCGAACCGCATCGAGCCATAGTTTGACGACGAGCCGGCGCCTTCCGCTCTCACGAGAAGGCAAAGTCCACCGGCTTGACCTGAGCGAGCACCGCTTTGAGCTTGTGCCCGTCGACTATGTCGCGTTGTTATAGCTGGAGCGGTGCCCTGCGTCACGGGCATTTTCAGGTCCGTCCATACGGCGACTGACGCATCCCGTTTTTCACAGGCGTCGAGCTACCTCGCTCTCATGCGCGGGGCTTCCGATGCGCTCTCGTCTTGCCGACCGCAGCGAAGAGGTCAGCAAATCGTGTTTCTTCAACTTCTCGATGGTGCGCCCGCATGGGCGGTCATCCCAGTAGTCACCATCGGTCTTGTGCTCGCCCTGGCCCGGGTTGTCAAGAACCTCCCGACCAGTGCGATTAACAAGTTCTTCGAGCACCGCACGACCAAGTACCAGATCATCGCGAGCGACTCCAAGGGGCGGGTGGCCGTGATGCAGAAGCAGCGACTCACGTTCTTCGGCTTCGTCTTCACGTGCGTCGTCGTGGTCGCGCTCGTTTTCATCGGTTCGATGAAGAGAGACGCTGAGGTTCCTGCACACAGCCCGGTGCCGTCAGCCAGTACGACGGCGCCTCGGCTTCCCTAGACACCGCAGCCGGCGAAGGGCTCCGAGAAGCGCACGGACAGAGGCGGTGTGCGACGACGCCGCCTCTGTTCGGGGGCTTGCAAGAGGGCGAGCTCTGGCTGGGCGATCCACTGTCAGTGGGTGCGCCTACCCTGCTCAGCATGACACTGCGGGAGTACTTGCATGAAGTCGCTTCTACGTACGACCGGACTGCCGGAACCGGGTCCCCGGCTGCGAAGCTGCTGAGGTCGGCACCATCTGTCTTCGGGCCCTACATTCCGGCGAGTTACCTCATCAAGGGGAGCGCGGGGAACGGCGCTGGAGCGTTCTGCCCGTGGGTGTCGTTCTTCGACCCGGACGAGACAACCACTGCCACGCGAGGCATGTATCTCGTCTACCTCTTCGCGGAGGACATGAGGACGGTTTCACTGAGTCTCAATCAGGGTGTCACCGAGCTTCGTGAGACGTTCGGAGCCCGCGAGGCAGAGGTGCGCCTCCGAGGTGAAGCTGCAGCCATCCGAGGCGCGTTCTCGGGCGACATCGTCGAGGAACTGAACGACGTCGTCGACTTGGGCGGAAGAGCCGGCCTTCCGCGGGCGTACGAGGCGGGGAACATCCTTGCCTGCGTTTATGAAACCGACTCCCTGCCGACCGAGGAGACACTGAGAACCGATCTCCGCAGGATGATCCAGCTGTACCAGGACGCCTTGGTCCTGCGTGAAGACCTGCGAAGCACTACGCGAGACCTGATCACCACGATCAAGCCGAAGGAGAGCGGTGGCCAGGATCCGCTCCTCTACTTCGCTCCTAAGAGTGACGACGAGTACGTTCAAAAGATCACCGCGCGTGAGATCAGGAAGAGCCGCAAGCACGAAACCCTGGTCAAGCGCTACGGAGCATTCCTCGCTGAGGCGGGGTTCGCCGCCGGGACGAACGTTTACCCCCGTGACCTTGTAGCCAGACGCAACGGGGATGACTGGCTGATTGAAGCGAAGGTGGTCCGCCGCGGCAACGTCAGCCACGCTGTTCGGGAGGCGATCGGCCAACTCGCCACATACGCCTTCCTGCTCTACCCAGCGGATGCACAGCCTCACCGCATGGCGCTCTTCACCGAAGCTATAGGTGACGTGTATGTGCGCCTACTCAGCCACCAGGGAATCGCGTCGGTCTGGCCCACGGAGGACGGCTGGGCTGGATCACCGGAGGCCGTGAGTGCCGGCCTTGCCCAGAAGGAGGTGTAGACCGGAACGCACAGGGTGACGCCACCGGAGCGATCGGGCCTCCTGAGTTGGCGGAGCATGCGAGATCGAACTCGTGAGGGGTTGCCCCCAACACGCTTTCCGCCTGTCCGCGTGACTGTACCGGGGCGTCCGTGGGGGTTCACGCGGCAGGTCAGGTGGGGTGCGCGCACGTCGGCGAACGGTGGCGGCCGTCGGCGCACTGGACAAATACCAGGACAAACGGCGCTGCTGCCGAGGTCTTACCTCACGTGTAGGGGACGACGCCGACGACGTGGGCATCGCGTGCCTGGACTTGCTACCTACGCTCAGGTGTCGCTCTCGGATCTTCTTGCTTGCTGACGGAGCTGTGACGCGGCAGTCTTCATCGCGCGCTCATTAACCGCACGCCGCAACTTGTAAATAGCGTCCGGAACAAGGGGTGTTGAGCGGCGGAGATCGTACAAACTCTCTTGCCAGACGAGCAGATCGTTCCCATCAACCGACTCGCCAGCGGCGCGCATTCGACTCTCGATTGAACGAGTTAGATCGCCTCGATCGCGTGCCGCACGCCGAATTCCGAAGATATATCGAAGGACATCAAGGAATGATGGCAAGACCGGAAGTAGGACACCGACTAGAAACGTAGTGAGTGATAGCCTCACCCAAACGCTTGCTGCAATTAGCGCCAATACCCAAACTACGGTTACCGTCGTCCAAGTGATCGCCGTGGAACGCAAGAGCCTATCCGAATATGCTGCGTTAGCCCGCTGCGATATAGCCACTGTGATGACCCCTGGGGTGCCCGCATCGATCGGATACCAGTCCAAGAGTTTCTGATCATCAGCGATACGCCTGAGTTCCGAATCGGGACCAGCAATCGCAGCGATCTCCTCCATCGCTGGCAGGGTTGACCTTTCGACGCTGCCTGGCATCCCGAATACGTAAAAGTCAAACTGCTCTTGGACTGCTGCGGCCCTGGCGACCATAGTGGACTGAGCGTTGATCAGGACGCTCTGTCCCAAAAAGAGCCACAGCCCTGCAACCGCCCCGGAGACAACGGCAAGGTCCGGCAGTACAACGGAAACTACGGGTGCGCCGAGCCCGATAACCAGCATGCCGAACCAGCGAAGTGCCAGCCACCTCTTTGCTTTTGAGTAAAGTCGGCGTTGCGCAATGAGCAGCCGCAGCGCATCGTCTTCGTTTTGTCGAGCAGCCATATGTGCGCTAGACGGCGGCTCGTAGTCTGCTTGAAGGGCTGGGCTCATGTGGGCAACCGTCTCTCGTTGCGTCTGTGCGGATTGATCTATCGGTTGAAAAGCAACTTGAGCTGTTCGATAGCCTTCTCGTTGTCGCCACTGTGGTAGAAGTCTTTGGCCTTTCGTGCGCGAGTGACGGCGGTGCTAAGTTTCGACAGCGCGTCTTGACGATTCGATTCCGAAGAACATGAGCCGAATCGCGACCCTAGTCCTGTGGGGTCGTTCATCGCTGCAAGGCCAGCATCATGCATCTTGCTGAGCGTGAGATATAGATCCCAGAGCGCGGAATATGTTGTCTCCCCATCGAGATGCTTGGCCGAACGCATCTCCAGATAGCAAGAGGACACTGGTACGTTACGCAGATACTTCCAAATTTTGAGCTGACGGGCGAGCCGTTTAGCTGCCCCGTTGTGCTTCTTGTTGATGTCGTTTACGTACTGGTTGTGATCCTTCGGGTATGTTTTCATCCAGCCATCTGAAGGATTGGCGATCCAGTAGCCGGAGGTGTCCGGGTAAGCAGGTACGACTTCCACGTGCCCGTCTGAAAATCTACACACCACCGCTGGGCGACGAATTACTACAGTCGTTGACGGGAAGCGCTCCTGAAGAGTGTCCTTCACTTTGTTTAGCATTGTCCAAGGGGAGCCTGGCTGAATTCCCTTGAGTGATGCCAAAAAGTCTGCGTCACTGTACTGCCATACGCCAGTCCCGTGCCGGAGGGAACCAATTTCGAACATCTCGCGCAGACCCAAATAAGCATCAAGGCGCGTTTCGATAGAGCCGCGGTGGCGCCGTGCTGCATCGAACTGCGTTGCAGTTGGCGTGTAGAGACTGGTCAAATCGTCCAGCCAAGTCATAGCCGACTGTCCCACGATGCCCCCCACTGTTCCGTGTGACACGAGCGTCACTACAGGTGATCAGAGTGAACTCACGATAGCGGCAAACACTGACATTGGAAGGGGTTCGTGGAAGCCCGCAGTTGGGGACCGTGCCGGACACCGGTGATCCGGGGGTACGGGACATGGGAAGCTGGAAACGATGAGGTGCTGATCGCTGGCGAGAACTAGGGAGGGGAGCCCACGTGCCGCAGGGCAGTCCGCGAGGTACGTACCTGGAGGTCTCGGAATCCCTCCGCGAGAAGATCAGAGACGGCGAGATCACAGAAGCGCTGCCGTCTCAGTCGGCGCTCGTGAGCGAGTACGGCGTCAGCCGCAGCACCATCGAGCGGGCGCTTGCCGCGCTCAAGGCCGATGGTGTGATCGAGTCGGTACAGGGCGCGGGATGGTTCGTGGTGGGGACCGGCGACCGCCGGCCGTTGGTCGAGCGGGTGACCGACCTGTTGCGCGGCGGGGAGGTGAAGGTGGGCGACCGCTTCCCCACCGAGAAGGAGCTGTGCGAGCGGTTCGGCGCGTCCAGGACTGCCGTGCGCTCCGCCATCGCGCAGATGGAAGGCCAAGGGCTGATCGGCAAGGGGGCAGGGCGAGGGCGGGAAGTCCTCACGCTGCCGACCGGACGGGAGACACAGACGGCATGACGACGACGGAACGCACGGAGTTCGACGCGGACGCGGCAGAGGCCATCCTGCGCCGGGCATGCGCGGTCGCCGACCTGGAGCCGGACGGCATCGAGATCCTTCGGCTAGGCGACCATGCCGTGTTCCGTGTCGACGGCGGCCGGATCATCTCGCGGGTGGGCCGGGGTGCCGACCGGCTTGCCTCGGTGCGGCGAGAAGTAGCGGTGGCCCGGTGGCTTGCTGACCAGGGATACCCGGCCGCTCGTCTCGTCACGGACGCCGAACAGCCGATCGTGATCGAGGACCACCCGGTTACCTTCTGGGAAGGGCTCGCAGACGGCGACACGTACGCGAGTACGGCGGAAATGGGCGTGCTATTGCGGCGGCTCCACGAACTGGAGCCGCCGCCTTTTTCGCTGCCTCGACTCCAGCCGTTCGAAAAGGTCGCGAGCCGCTTGGAGCGTGCCTCCATTCCGGCGAGTGCCCGATCATTCCTGCGCTCGATGGCGAGGGATCTGGAGGTCGAGTATGGGCGCCTCGCATTCTCGCTTCCCTCGGGACATCTGCACGGTGACTTCAACGTGGGTAACGTCCTGCACGATGCGTCTGGCTATCCGCGCGTCATTGACCTGGACGGGTTTGCTACGGGCCCCCGCGAGTGGGACTTGATGCAAACAGCCATGTACTACGACAGCTTTGGATGGCATACGGAAGCGGAGTATGCGGATTTCGTGGCGGGCTACGGTTTCGACGTGCGCGAATGGGACGGATACGTCGTGCTCCGGAGCGTGCGAGAACTGCTGATGGTCACGTGGCTCTCGCAGAACGCGGGCACGGACCCCCGGGCCGCTGACGAGGTCGAGAAGCGGGTGGCAACTCTCAGGTCGGGAGGATCACGCCGAGATTGGGCGCCCTTCTAAGGCGTCAAGCCGCATTGCTGCCACAGGCGGTAGGTCCGTGCTTCTTCCATGAAGGTGCGGAATTCCACAGCGCCTCGCATCGCGGGGGAAACGCGTTCGCGGAATTCTCGAACGTACTGGACGCAGCGCGCCGACTTCAAACCCTCGCCGAGTTGTAGGGCAGTCTTGGCGATTTCGCAGCCGCGCCCAATTTCGCCTTGGTTGATATACACTTCGGCCTGCACCATCGTCGCGAAGAAGTCGCTTCGATTGTTCAGGCCGTCGCCGAAGATCGATCCCGCGCCCCGTTCTGCCGCTTCTGCGGACCGGCCCAAATCTCGGAAGCAATGGCCGATCTCGGCTGCAAGCTCCACCTCATCGAAATAAGCGATGTACGGCGGATCGCTGTCCGGGGTCCGCTGACTGAGCTTGCGCTCTGCCTCTATCAAGGCGAGGTCGCATCCCCGTTCGTCGCCGAGGCGGGCCAGGGCCCGCGCCTCCATCGCGTGGAACTGCGCGGACATCGTGGGGCCCACCGCGCCGGCCGGGCCCGTGTAGGCCGCCCGAGCAAGGGTGGCCGCGTCGTGGTAGCGCCCGAGGAACGTGGCCTGGTGGCTCATCGCGGAAAGGATGCTGCCCCCAAGAAGCCGGTCTCCTGCCGCTTGCGTCATGCGCAGCGCCTGGATGAAGTACCGCTGAGCGATGCCGTGAAGGCCGCTGTCGTACGACATCCACCCGGCGAGCAGGAGCGCTTCCGCCACGGCCGAGTAGAGCTGTTTGCCCACGTCGTCCGAGTACTTGCCGTCCAGCATCGGCCGGACATCCGTGTGCAGGTACTGGATCAGCGCGCGTCGGGCATGGCCACCGCCGAACTTGCCATCGAGCATGCTGAAGGCGTCGGCAGTGGAGCGGATCATTTCCACGTCCACCATGCCGATCGCGCGGTTGCCCGCGCGCGTCAGCTCCCCGTCCGGCGGGGCGACGATCCAGCGCAGGGACGCCGTGTTCCAGGCGGCCGAGTCCGGCTGCGCCCTGACCAGTACCTCAGCCTCAGCAAGGTCGGCACGCCAGAGGTCCGCGACGGTCTTGGCTGTCGCCTCGGGCCTGTCTGCAAACTCAAGTCCGAGGTCAGGCTGTACGGAAGACACGGCCGCGTCACCCATGCCGATGTCGTCCAGGGTGAGCCGGCGCCCTACCTTCTGGCCGATGGCATCCGCGATGAACTGCGGCATGTTGCCGCGCGGGATTGCCCCCTTGAGCCACCGCGAGACGTACGTGTGATCGCAGGTGATGTCTTCACCTGACCGTGCGGCAGCGGCGACCACCGCGCGAGCAAGGGACTTGTGTGAGAAGTCGCCTTCCTGCATGAGCGCGGCCAGTCTGGCGTTCCGGTCTGCCATGGGACCCCCAGGGTGCGGCCGTGGTACCAGCTTGACTCATCGTCACTCTAAGCAGGTCAGGCCGGGTGTGCAGAGGGTTCGCACCTAGGAGTGCACGAGTGCACCCCCAAGTACTCGCTCCCGAACCGCCCCCCGGATGAGGACAGTTGAATCACCACCGCACGGGACAGGCCGGCGGGACCGAGTCGAAAGCCACGGGTTGACGGCGCGGAATCCTTCTGCCAGCGTGAGTGGTAGGTAATACACACCACGCTTGGTGGTGTGTGGCACCGAAGCACGACCAATGGGGGCCACGTCCACCGGACGCGGCCTCAAGGGGCCCGGGACAGAGCGGGCCGAGGGCGCACCCGACCCTGGTCATTCGGGAGGGC
Source organism: Streptomyces sp. NPDC052682 (assembly GCF_040678435.1). Taxonomy (NCBI): domain Bacteria; kingdom Bacillati; phylum Actinomycetota; class Actinomycetes; order Kitasatosporales; family Streptomycetaceae; genus Streptomyces; species Streptomyces sp. NPDC052682. The sequence continues at coordinate 118,995 of NZ_JBFATS010000004.1, forward strand.
TTAGACCGAAAGGTCACGTCTCCATACGCCTACAACGGGGTCATGCCGCGCTACCTGATACGGGCGCGGCACCCCCGAAGGAGACACCTCGCCCCGGCATCACGCCGCGAGGGCGCCGGGTCGAATCCGGCCCGGGGCACTTGGCCGGCCGCTACTTGCGGCGTTGGCCAGCAACACCGGGGCGGCGGCACTCCCGGACAAGGACAGCCCGCCGCTTCCGGTCTTCCTCCCGACAAAGTCAGAGGGGTCTTCCATGACCGAGCGCGTTTTCGTCTCCGAAATGTCCGGCCCGATCGTGCTGGGCGTCTCGTTGCCGGTGGGCAGCGTCCGCGTTCAGGTGATCGACAGCCTGACCACCGCCCGCGTTGTGTTGAGCACCGACGACACCAGCGGACCGGCGGCCGACGCCGTCAACCGCGCCCGCGCCTCGCAGAACGGCCAGGCGTTCGCCATCGAGGTGCCGGAGATGCCCGGCAACGTGATGGTGCAGAGCCAGCACGGCAATCGGGTCGTCCAGAACTTCGGGGTGATCAGCGGTTCCGTGACCGGCGTGACCATCGTCAACGGACACATCATCTCCGGCGGCATGGGCGCCATGCAGACCGTGAGCCCGATTGAGGCCACGGTGTGCCTGCCCCCGCACTCCTCCCTCGCGGTCGTCTCGCAGTCCGCTGACGCGCACGTCTTCGGCTACGTCGACCGCATGGAGTTCCGCTCCGTCTCCGGCGACCTGGTCGCCGACGGCGTCCGCGAGCTGCGCGCCAACACCACCTCCGGCGACATCCGCGCCGGTCGCGTCACTGAGCAGATCACGGCTCAGTCGGTCTCCGGTGACATCGGGGTGGACCTGTACGACGGCCGTGGCGCCGCCCTGGGGACCACGTCCGGGGACATCACGGTGCAGGCCACCAACGGGGCCGCCGGCCACGTCAGCGCCAACAGCGTCTCTGGCGATGTTCAGATCTTCGGCGCCCGGCACCTCAACGTCTCCGCCAACACCGTCTCCGGTCGCGTCCGCAACCGCTGACCGGTCATCTGCACTACTCGATCCCCGCATGGTGCGGGGCGGTCGCACTCCCGGACAAGGACAGCAGACCGCCCCGCGCCTTCCCGACGCTTAGGAGAGATCCACCATGCGCATGCGCACTTTCGTCGCTGGTCAAGAGGCCATCGGTGAGGCCGAGTTCGCGGAACTGGCGCTCGGCATCGACATCGACCTGTTCCGCGGGCCGCTGGAGCCGGAGACGGACTCCGAGCGCGCCGCCCGTGAGGACGCTGCCCGTGACGTGCTCGCCGACCTGCGGGCGCAGGGCGAGGCCGGTGACGAGATCGCCGCTTGGGACGCCCTGTATGCCGACGCGCTGACCCACACGGTGCCGTTCCTGCGCGCCGCTCGCGGCCACCTGCCGGGGACGGGGGAAGCGGCATGAACGACTTCATTACCGCACTCGCCGGAGCCGCGCCGCTCGCCTCGGGGTGGGCCTGGCACGGTGTGGCGATGCGGCGCCGTCTGGCCGCCGCGCGCAGGGACCCGCTGTCGGGTCTGCCGACGCGGGCCGCGTTCGAGCGGCGGGCGGAACGCGCGCTGGCCCGTGGCCCGCACGTGGTGATCGTGATGGACCTGGACGGGTTCAAGCACCTCAACGACGTGTTCGGGCACGCGGCCGGTGACGAGGCGATCCGCGTCACGGCCACGAGCCTGAACGACGCCCTCAGCGGCGAGCACGGCAGCGTGGCCGCCCGGCTCGGTGGTGACGAGTTCAGCGCCGTCGTGCCGCTGCGGGACCGGGCGTCGCTGCCGTGGTTGCTGGGTGGCCTGCACGGCGAGGTGACCGCGCCGTTCCGTCACGCGGGGTGTGACCTCGCCGTGGGTGCTTCGATCGGCGCGTGCGTGACCACTGACCTTCCGGCGCCCTCGCTGTCGCTGGCGCTGCGACGGGCGGATGAGGCCATGTACGAGGCCAAGCGCAGCGGGGGCGGATGGCGCATCGCCGACGGCCCCGCGCTGACCCACACCACCACGGTGGGCCGCCGCACCGGGCGCCCCGGAACGGCTGGAAGGGAGGCCGCGTGATGACGGGACGCAAGCCGTTGACCAAGACGCAGAAGACCGTACTGACGGCCGCGTTCGTGCCCATGCTGCTGACCGGCGTGGCCGGTGGCATCGGCACATTCAGCAACATCGGCCACGCCTACGGCAAAGGCACCGCGCTGGGAGCGGTGGCGGCCGGTGAGGGCGCGACCGCCGTGCTCGGCCTGGTCCTGTTGGGCCTGACCATGCTGGGTCAGTCGTCCCCGTGGCCGGTCCGGATCGGGCTGTGGGCACTGCCGGCCGCCGCTTCGGTCATGGCCGCGATGGCGGGCCCCGACGCCGGCCGTACCGTCATCTACGCCGTGACCCCCATGGGCATGTGCGTGTCGGCCGAGGGCATGGCGTTCCTCGCGCGGCGCATCGTCGTCCACACCGACGGCCGTGACGCCGAGGCGGAACGCAAGGCCGCCGCCGTCGTCCAGGCCCTCGCCTACCACCGCGCCCGCGCGGCCAACCACCCCGATACGCGTGTTCGGAAGCGGTCGGACCGCAAGTCGTGGCGGCTCGCGCGCAGGGTCGGCGTCGGGGACGTGGCGCTCGGATCGAGGCTGCTGGACGTGCAGCGTGATCGGGTGACGGACGGCGCGAACGCCGCCCTGTCCGCCATGTTCGGCGGGATCGCGATTGTGGAGGAATTGACCGAGAACATGAGGAATCGGTCTATGGCTGACCTGCCGGAATCGACCCCGGCACCCTCGGTAGTGCTGACTCGACTGCCGATCCCCGATCCGGTGCCGGTCGACTTCGCCAAGTCGACTCTCCCGCTCAAGCCCGCCCCGCCGATCGCCGCTCCGGTCGACCGGGTGAAGGTCGATCGGGCGTCGGCCGAGTCGAGCATGCCTCGGGCGGTGGCGGCCGACTCCCCTCGCCCCCGGCGGGCGACCGGCAGGGTTCCTGAGGTAGCCCGGTCGCCCCGACCGAAGCGCACGGCGGCGCAGTTGCTGGAGGAGGCACGCGCCGCAACCGCGGATTGGCCAGACGCGCAGATCACTGCCGAGGGCATCCGCCGCACGGTGCGCACCTCGCCGGCGAATGCCCGGAAGCTGCGGGACACGCTCCTTGCTGAGCGTGCCGACGGTGGCGCCGGAGCGGTGGCCGCGTGACGCGGCTGACCCTCGCCGACTGCTTCGACCCCGACGGCGAGCGGTTCGGCATTCCTACCTATCCGTGGCGCTGTGCTCCGGATGGCTTGGCCACTCGCAGCCAACTGCGCAGTCAGGGACTACGGCCGGGCGGTCAGGACGTGGCGGCACAGATCCTCCGGCCGCGTCGCCGGCGCGAGCCGCTGACCGCATACCTCTACCGGATCGATCGGGCGCTTCCCGTACGGCCGATGACGCCGGGCAGGTGGCGTGCGCACGCGGCGATGATGCGCGCCCGCCGCCGCTGCCCCGAGTGCGGCCAGGACGCCGGTTACGTCGTCCCCGCCTCGCTCGGCATGTGCGTGAACTGCGCCTACCCCGAACAACGCGCCGCCTGAGCCTCACCGCTCGCCCGGCGCGCCCTCCGTTGATCCCGGCGGGGCCCGACCGCTCACCTTCCACAGCGCCGGTTGGGCCCCGCCTTTCCTCCCACTGGAAGGGACCCTCAGTGAAGCATCCCGACGACGACGAACTGTTCAACCGGCTGGAAGCCGAGATGGCCGCCGAGGGCGGGGCCGACGTGGTCGACCTGGACAAGGCACGCGCGGCGCGCGAGTCGACCGGCCCCGAGGTGGATGACCCGGCGGCCCCCGTCATGGTTGACCAGCCGACCCTGACCGCGACCGGGCCCGGTTACCTGGGTCGGCTCGCCGCCGCCCGGCGCCGCCCGGTCGTCCCGATCTGGCTGCGGTCGGTGGCTGAGCTGCGGACCGCGTCGGCGTGGGTGGCCCGCCACTACGCCCACACGATCGGCTACCACGCCCTGCGCGCCCCGGTGTACGCCGCCCGGCTCACCTTGCAGGCCCCGACCGGCGCGGCGCGGTTCGTCGGGGGCACGATGCGGTGGGTGGCCGACCGCGAGGGTGAACCGGTCCGCCTCGCCGCCGTGCGCCGCGAGGACGCTGCCGAATACCTCAAGCTCTCCCGGCAGCGCGACGGCCGGGTACGGCTGCGCACTCTCGTGACCGTGCTGGCGCTGTTCGTCGGCCTCGCCACGGCGCTCGCCATCTACGTGCTCGCCCCCGCCTGGCTGCAGGCGGTCTCGGTGAGCGCGGTGGTGCTCGCCCTCGGGGTCGCCGGCCGCCGCGCGGATGACCCGGTTATCCACCGGGCGGTGGAACTGCCCAAGGCGACCAAGCTCACGTCGGACATCGTCCTGCGCGCGCTCGGTTCGCTCGGTATCTCCGCCATCAGCCAGGCTCAGGCCAAGGGACGGGACGGGTTCGAGTTCACCGCCCCGATCACCCGGGACGGCCCCGGCTGGCGGGCCGAGGGCAACCTTCCGTACGGCGTGACGGTGACGGACATCATCGAGCGGCGCGAACGCCTCGCCTCGGGTCTGCGCCGCCCGCTTGGCTGCGTGTGGCCCGAAGCGGTGCCGGATGAGCACACCGGGCACCTGGTGCTGTGGGTGGGCGATCAGGACATGAACAAGGCCAAGAGGCCCGCGTGGCCGCTGGCCAAGTCCGGGACCGTGGACCTGTTCAAGCCCGTCGCCTACGGCACTGACCAGCGCGGACGCTGGGTCGAGGTCACGCTGATGTACATCGCGGGCGTGATCGGCGCGATCCCGCGCATGGGCAAGACGTTCCTGCTGCGTCTGCTGCTGCTCATCGCCGCGCTCGACCCGCGCGCGGAGTTGCACACCTACGACATGAAGGGCACCGGAGACCTGGACCCGGTCGGCAACGCCGTCTCCCACCGGCATGCCGCCGGCGACGATGACGAGTCGATCGCCTACGCGCTCGCCGACTTCCGCGCCCTGCGGGAGGAACTGCGCCGCCGGACGAAGGTGATCCGCTCCCTGCCGCGGGACATCTGCCCCGAGTCCAAGGTGACCAGCGCGCTCGCGGACAAGCGGTCGTTGGGGCTGCATCCGATCGTGGTTGGTGTGGACGAGTGCCAGGTGCTGTTCGAGCACCCCGACCACGGCAAGGAGTTCGAGGAGATCGCCACCGACCTGGTCAAGCGAGGACCGGCGACCGGCATCGTGGTCCTGCTGGCCACGCAGCGCCCGGACGCCAAGTCGCTGCCCACCGGGATCAGCGCGAACGCGTCGGCCCGGTGGTGCCTTAAGGTCATGGGCCAGACCGAGAACGACATGGTGCTGGGCACCTCGCAGTACAAGCGCGGGGTGCGCGCCACCATGTTCGCCTGGGGTGACAAGGGCATTCACTACTTCGTCGGCGAGGGCGCCGACGCCCGTATCGTCGCCTCGGTCTACGTCGACGCCCCCGGCGCCGAAGCGATCGCCGCCCGCGCCCGCAAGGCGCGCGAGAAGGCCGGACTCCTGTCCGGCTACGCGCTCGGGGAGGCACCCGAGGAGGTCACCGGCCCGTCGTACGACCTGCTGGCCGACATCCTCGCCGTGGTGCCCGCGGCCGAGGCCAAGGTGTGGTCCGAAACCGTCGTCGCCCGGCTCGCCGAGCTGCGCCCCGAGGTCTACGGCGGATGGGACCCCGACGCGTTGGCCGCCGCCCTCAAACCGCACGGGATCAGCACGGTGCAGGTAGGTCGCCGGGTGGACGGCAAGGTCGTCAACCGGCGCGGCATCACCCGCGCCCACATCACGACCGCGATCGCGGAGCGTGACGGAAACCGGAACGCGGGCTGAGGCTCCGGGGCCGCTAACGATAGCGGCAAGCCCCGCTAACGTTAGCGACCCCGCTAGCGCCCCATACCGCCCCTGATCAGGCCGCTAGCGGATAGCGGCCCACCTGCGGAAACCCCTGGAAACCGCCCCGGAGGGCCCTCCATGACACCCATCTTGCTCGCCATCACCCTGCTTCTCGGCGTCACGTTGTGTTACTGCGCGGTGTGTGCCGCCTCGCCGTTCGGCAACTGCCGCAAGTGCCACGGCTGGGGCTTCGAGATGAAGACCGACCGCAAGGGCCGCATGAAGCGCGGCAAGGACTGCCGCCGCTGCCGCGCCACCGGCAAGCGCATCCGCGTCGGCCGCTGGCTCTACAACCGCTGGGCGCGCATCTACCGCGCCGGAACCGCCGACTGACCCCATCCGGAGGAAACCTCGATGGTCCTGAACATCTCCGCCGTGCTGCTGTTCGGCGCCGCCTCCGCCCTCGCCGTCAAGACCAAGTCGACCGGTGGCGGCGCCGCCCTGGTGCTGTTCCTGTTCGGCTTCTTCACCGCTGGGACCGGCGCCTACGAGCCCATCCACAATCTCGTGCAGGCATCGGCCGACGCCATCGCCCAGCTCGGCAAGTGACAGGAGAGCGAGCCGTGAACGAACACGTCCCCGCCGTGCGGCCGGACACCGTGACCGCTGCCGCGTACGCCCCGGCACCGCTGGAGCCGTACGCGCCCGCCCCGGCCTCCGTGGAACTGGCCGCCGAACGCGGCCCCGTGGTGTGGGTGCCCGACGCCTACGGCCGGATGGTCCCCATGCCCAAGCACCTCGCCCCTCCGCCCATGCCCATGCCGGAGCCGCGCGACCTGACCCCGCTGCCGCTGCTGGACCCGATCGCTCAGCGCTTCATCGGCGCCGGAATCGGCGCATGCACCCTCGCGGCCGGCGTCGGCTGGGGCGTCGGCGAGGTCATCAACGCCGTCGCCGGATTCACCTCCGGTGCCGCGATGTGGCTCGCCCTCGCCTTGCTCGCGTGGCGCATGCCCGCTCGCGCCATCGCTGACGGCGGGCGCGGCAGCACCGTCCACATCCGTAAGGCCGTCATCAAGCGTAGCCACTTCCACGGCTGACAAGGAGGCAATCCCTGTGATGCGACTGCGTATCCAGCGCACCGCGCTGACCCGCAACGCGCTGATCTTGACCGACACGCCTCGCCCCGACTGCCCGAACTGCGAGGGCGTGGGCGGCGTCCCGCACGACTACGGCGACCCGGCGACCGGTGAGTACGCCGGTACTGACTGGGAGCCCTGCGACTGCTGGACCGAGTGGCGGATGCTCCTGCTGCCGCTGCCCCGACTGCCGCGCTGTCTGCGCCGACGCGGTACCGGCCGCGACCCGTGGGCCCCCGGCGGTTACAGCGACGAACCGCCCTTCTAGCTACGCCCGAGGGCGGCGGCACTCCCGGACAAGGACAGCCCGCCGCCCCCGGTCTCCCAATCCCGACGAAGCAGAACAGGAGACCTACAGGATGACACCTGACTGCAAGACCCGGCGCCCCGCCGGCGGGAATCACCCGGACGGGAACGCCCTGCGAACCGCGCTGAACCTCGCGGCAGCGGGCGTGCCCGTGCTGCCCCTGCGCGAGGGCAAGGTGCCGATCGGGAACTGCCGCGCGTGCGCGGGCGGCGCCTGTGGCGGGCGGCCGAACATGAAGAACACCGGCCCCTGCCAGTGCCCCGCGCCCTGCCACGCGTGGGCCGCCGCCACGACCGACCCGCAGGTGATCACCTCGCCCGCGTGGGCGCCGGCGTGGCGTGAGGCCGTCTGCGTCGGCTACCACCCCGGCGGGGCCGGGCTCACCGTCGTAGACCTCGACAACGCGGCGGCCGTCGCGTGGGCCCACGAGACGTTGCTCCCCACCCGGACCGTGCCAACCACGCGCGGCCAGCACTGGATCTACCGGGGTGCCATGACCTCGCACAACGCCGTCCGGCCCGGTGTGGACGTCAAGTCGCTTATGGCCTACGCCCGGTGGCTTGGTCCCGGCAGCGGCACCATGACGGACCTGCCGCCGGCCGTCCGCGCCCTCGCGGAGAAGGAAGAGACCACCTCCGCGCAGGGCGAGGTGGTCTCTTCTCACCCCACCCCCGCCACCTGGGACCGGACGGTTGCCACCGGGTGCCGCCACACCGAGCGCTACGTACGCACGGGACTGGAACGCGGCCTCGCCAAGGTGCGCTCCCGCATCGAATCGGGCGCCGGATCACAGGCGTTCGGGGTGGCCCGGTTCCTCGCGGCTCAGCACGCGAACTGCCCCGGCCCGTGCGGACTGGAAGCCATCGGGGCAGAGATCGTGGCCGCCGCCGTCTCCGTCGGAGTCCCCGAGGCGTACGCGCGCCGCGCGGTCGCCAACGGCCTTGAGACGGCCTCGGAGCGAGCGGCATGAACAAGGCATCCCGCAATCCCGCGAACGGCCCGCAGGACGCCGTACGCGCCGCGCCACGGACGGCCGGAGGCGAACCGAAGAACGCCGCCCGTAAGGGCGTCCTTTCTGCTGTTCGTTCCGACGCGCAGCCGGTCACCATCACCGGCATGCAGCCGGGCTTGCAAGTCCGCTTCACCGAACCGCCCGTTGCCGACTGGCTCTGCTGCTGCGGCCACCACGAACGTGCCCGTGGCCACGCCGCCGTCATAAAGCTCACGGTCCGCGTCCACGTCGGTATCTGCCCGCACACCACCACCGCCGAAGGGAGGGCAGCCGCATGACCACACAGCCTGTGGACAGCCCCGACCTGTGGGCCGGACTGTCCACCCTCGAAGCACCGCCCTCCGAGGGCGAGACGACACCGGACGTGTGGGAAGACCCCATTCCCCTCACCGGCCGGCGCGAGCGTCCGCCGTTCCCGGTCCACGTCTTCCCCGCGTGGCTGCACGACTTCGTGGCGGCCGTCGCCGAGGAGACGCAGACCCCGGTGGACCTCGCCGGATCGATCGCCCTCGCCGTGCTCGCCACGGCCGCGGGCGGCCGGTCCGTCGTCCACGTGCGCGGCAACTGGCGTGAGCCCACCAACCTCTACACCGTGGTGGCGCTCCCGCCGGCCAACCGCAAGTCCGCCGTCTTTGCCCTGCTGACGGACCCGCTGTACGAGGCAGAAAAGCAGCTCAAGGCCGCGATGAAGCCGGTCATCGTCGAGGCGGAGCTGACCGCCCGCCTCGCCAAGGAAGCGGCCGACAAGGCCGCCGCCAAAGCCGCGTCCGCCGACGCGGACAAGCGTGACGAGATGGTTGCCACCGCCGTCGGTCTTGCGCAGACCGCCGACACGCTCACCGTCCCGGCCGAGCCGGTCCTGTTGGCGGACGACTCCACCCCGGAGACGGTCACCTCGCTCATGGCTGAGCAGGGCGGTCGGCTGTCGGTGATGAGTGCCGAGGGCGGCATCTTCGACATCATCGCCGGCCGCTACTCCGGCGCCCCGAACATGGAAGTGTTCCTCAAGGGGCACGCCGGGGACCGGCTGAGGGTCAACCGGCAGACCCGCCGCGAGTACATCGACACCCCCGCCCTGACCATCGGCCTCGCCGTCCAGCCAGACGTGTTGCGAGACATCGGCAAGGTAAAGGGGTTCGACGGGCGCGGACTGCTGGCACGCTTCCTGTACTCCCTCCCCCCGTCCACGGTCGGTGAACGGAAGGTCATCACCGACCCGGTCCCGGAGCAGACGGCCGCCACCTACACCGCCAACGTCATCAACCTCACCTTGGCGTTCGCGGAGTGGACCGACCCGGCCGTCATCCAGCTCAGCCCCGAGGCGGACGCGGCACTCATCGAATACCAAGAGCACGTCGAACCGCAGCTCAAGGCGCGCGGCGGCAAGCTCGGTCACATCTCTAACTGGGCCGGAAAGCTCGCCGGAGCGACCGCCCGCATGGCCGCACTGCTGCACCTCGCCGAGCACCTGGGCAACGGCTACGCCCACCCGGTCTCCGAGACCACCATGCACGCGGCCATCGAGCTGGGGGAGTACTACACCGCCCACGCCCTCGCCGTGTTCGACGTCATGGGCGCCGACCCGGTCCTGTCCCGCGCCCGCAGCGTCCTGGAAGCGCTCAGGGACAACGGATGGGACGACGTAAGCCGACGCGACCTGTTCACGGTCCTCTCGCGCGCCGAGGTCCCCACCATCGCGGACCTGGAACCGGCCCTCGCCCTGCTGGAGGACCACGGGTACCTGCGGACCTATCAGCCAGAGCGCACAGGCAAGCGCGGCAGGCCGCCGGCGCCCCGGTTGCAGGTCCACCCCGCCCTGCGGCACGGCGGCCGGTGAGCCGGGCCCCCTCTCGGCCCCGCCCGCACAAGCCGCGAAATCGCAAAAAACCCTGTCCGGGCCGTTGACCAGCGGCAGGACCTCGCGGCACCGCCCGGCGAGGCCCCGCCGCACTATCCCGCGATATTCCGCACAAACCACCGTTCGGGAGCGACGGCACCAGCCGCCGACGCGGCGCCAGGGATTTTTGCGGAATATCGCGGGTTTCTGCGGGCCCTGCCCCCTCGCCGTCCGCGCACCGCATCACCGCAGCTCAGCGGCAGCAGCCGGGCTTTCTGCGGATAACGCGGTTTGTGCGGCGGCATCTCCCGCGAACGCAGCACAAGAGGAGTGAGCCCTTGAGCGAGCACAGCACCCTCGCGGCGCCCACCGAGGACGACCCGACGCTGGTTCTCCTCACGGTCGAAGAGGCCGCCCGCCGACTCCGCATCGGGCGGACCACGTGCTTCAACCTGGTGAGTTCGGGCGCGCTGGAGTCCGTGAAGGTCGGCCACCTGCGCCGGGTGCCAGCCGACGCCGTACCCGCATTCGTCACGCGTCTCCGCACCACCCAACGCGCCGCTTGACGCCGACCGGGGCGGCGGCACTCCCGGACAAGGACAGCCTGCCGCCCCGACCTTCATCCCGACACCTGAGAACAGGAGCCTGCCTGTGGCAGAGAAAGAGAAGCGCACCCGACAGCCGAACGGCCGCAGTTCCATCTACTTCGGCAAGGACGGCAAGTGGCACGGCCGGGTCACGGTCGGCGTCCGCGACGACGGCAAGCCCGATCGTCGCCACGTCGAGCGGAAGACCAAGGCGGAAGTCGTCGCCGCCGTGCGCGAGCTGGAGCGACAGCGCGACGCCGGCACCGTACGCAAGCCGGGGAAGCCCTGGACGGTGAAGGCATGGCTGACGCACTGGATTAAAAACGTTGCCCCCCTCGCGGTCAACGACAACACGATGGTGGGGTACGGCGTGGCCGTCCGGAAGCATCTCATCCCCGGGCTGGGCGCTCACCGGCTCGACAAGCTCAAGCCCGAGCACATCGAGGCGTTCTACGCGAAGATGCAGGCCAACGGCAGCAAGCCCGCGACCGCCCACCAGGTACACCGCACCTTCCGTACCGCCCTCAACGAGGCCGTACGGCGCGGCCATCTCGGCCAGAACCCGGTTCAGTTGGCCAAGGCACCGAAGACTGGAGACTACGAGGTGGAGCCCTACAGCGTGCAGGAGATACAGCGGTTGCTGAAGGCCGCTGACCAGCACCGGAATACGGCTCGGTGGGCTGTCGCCCTCGCCCTCGGATTGCGTCAAGGGGAAGTGCTCGCACTGAAGTGGGAAGACGTGGACCTCGACGGTGGATTCCTCGTGGTCCGTCGTAGTCGCCACCGCCCGCAGTGGGCTCACGGGTGCGCGGAACCCTGCGGGCGCAAGGCTGCCGGGTACTGCCCGCAGAGGCGACGCACCAACCCGGAAATCTGCACTACCAAGTCGCGTGCCGGCCGCCGCGTCGTCGGTCTCCCGGAACAGCTCGTTGACCTACTGCGGGCCCACCTCAAGGCGCAGGAAGCGGAGCGAGAGGCGGCCGGGAAGCGCTGGGAAGAGAACGGCCTCGTGTTCCCGGACGAGTACGGCCGGAGCCCGTCGCACCGCCGGGACTGGGCTGAGTGGAAGGCGCTGCTCGCAGAGGCGAACGTTCGGGACGGGCGTTTGCACGACGCGCGCCACACGGCTGCCACGGTCCTACTCATCCTCGGTGTCCCCGAGCGGGCCGTCATGGGGCTCATGGGGTGGTCGACGACGGCCATGGCCGCCCGCTATCAGCACATGGTGGATGCCGTGCGGACGGATATCGCGCGGCAGGTCGACGGTCTCATCTGGAAGCCCGAGACGGACCGGCCGGACGACGGCGACGACGGGGCCGCCGGCGTGCTCGTACCGGCCAACTGAGACGGGAACTGAGACGGACGACTGAAAGGGCGACACCCCTTCCGGGGTGCCGCCCTTTCGTTTTGGCTGGTCAGGCCAGGTAGAGGCCGTGGCGGGAATCGAACCCACGTAACTCGCTTTGCAGGCGAGCCCCTCAACCACTCGGGCACACGGCCGTGTTGACTTCGTGCCTCGACCGTATGCCGGTGCCGGTACGGGCCTCAAGGGAAACCGGAGCCCTGCAACGTGACTGCCACACGCCGTTCATGGAAGAGGTGCTCGACAGCAGTCACCGTGGGCTGTGGCCCTTACCCTGGCGGGCATGACCGCCTTGAAGCCGCGCGCGACGGATGCCACGGACGCCGAGCAGGACGAGCGGACCGTGCTGAGCCGCTCCTACCGGGCGCTGAGCATCGGGATCGTCTCCGTCGTGCTGTTGATCGCCTTCGAGGCGACGGCGGTGGGCACGGCGATGCCGGTCGCGGCGCGGGAGCTGGACGGGGTGTCGCTGTACGCGTTCGCGTTCTCGGGGTACTTCACGACGAGTCTGTTCGGGATGGTGCTCGCCGGGCAGTGGTCGGACCGGCGCGGGCCGCTCGGGGCGCTGACGACCGGGATCGCCTCCTTCGCGGCCGGGCTGCTGCTGTCGGGGACGGCCGGGACGATGTGGCTGTTCATCCTCGGGCGGGCCGTGCAGGGGCTCGGCGGCGGGCTGGTGATCGTCGCGTTGTACGTCGTGGTCGGGCGGGCCTATCCGGAGCGGCTGCGGCCGGCCATCATGGCGGCGTTCGCGGCCAGCTGGGTGGTGCCGTCGATCGTCGGGCCACTGGCCTCCGGCGCGGTGACCGAGCAGCTGGGCTGGCGGTGGGTGTTCGTCGGCATACCGGTGCTGGTCGTCTTCCCGCTGGCGCTCGCGCTGCCCGAGATACGGCGGCGGGCCGCGGGTCCCGCGGAGGGCACCGAGGAGGCGGCCGAGGAGGCCGCCTCCTTCGACGGGCGCCGCATCCGGCTGGCCCTCGCGATCTCCCTCGGCGCCGGGCTGCTCCAGTACGCCGCCCAGGACCTGCGCTGGTTCTCCCTGCTCCCCGGCGCGGTGGGCGTGGCGCTGCTCGTGCCGGCCGTGCGCGGGCTGCTGCCGCGCGGCACGTACCGGGCGGCCCGGGGGCTGCCGTCCGTGGTGCTGTTGCGCGGGGTGGCCGCCGGGTCGTTCATCGCCGCGGAGTCCTTCGTGCCGCTGATGCTGGTCACCCAGCGGGGGCTGTCCCCGACCCTGGCCGGGTTCTCGCTCGCGGCGGGCGGCGGGACGTGGGCGCTGGGGTCCTGGGTGCAGTCGCGGCCGCAGCTGGAGCCGTACCGGGAGCGGCTGACGACCGTCGGGATGCTGCTGGTGGCGGCGGCCATCGCCACGGCGCCCAGTGTGCTGATCGACGCCGTACCCGCCTGGACGGTGGCCGTCGCCTGGGCGTTCGGCTGCTTCGGCATGGGGCTCGTCATCTCCTCCACGAGCGTGCTGGTGCTGAAGCTGTCCGCTCCCGAGGAGGCCGGCACCAACTCCGCCGCCCTCCAGATCTCCGACGGCCTGTCCAACGTGCTGCTGCTGGCCGCGGGCGGCGCGGCCTTCGCCGCGCTCGGTGGCGGAACGGTGAGCCACGCCACGACCCACGCCGCGACCGAGGCCGCCTCCGGCACGCACCCGGCCGCCTTCGCCGCCGTGTTCCTGCCGATGGCCGGGGTGGCGTTGGCGGGGGTGTGGGTGACGACGCGGCTGCGGGCCTCGGCTCCTGACTAGTACCACTCTGGCCCCATCGATTGGTACCATTCTGGTATGGCTATGAACCTGCGTCTCCGCGACGACCAGACGGAATCGCTGAAGCTGCGCGCCGAGGCGGAGGGGGTCAGCATGCACGCCATAGTGCTGAGGGCGGTGGACGACTACCTCGCTCGGACAGCTCATGAGGCGCTGGTCCGCAAGGCCGCCAAGGAGCAGACCGCCAAGTGGGCCGAACTGCTGGAGCGGCTGAAGTGACCCACGTGTACCTGTCGGCCGAGGACGTCCTGACCATCGCCGAGTACGCCGTCGATGACCAGGACGTCGTCGTGCGCGATGCGGGTCTGCTCGAGTCGGCCGTGCATCGTCCTGCGGCCTCGATGTTCGGGCACGAGGCGTATGCGGACGTCTTCGAGAAGGCGGCGGCGCTCCTGCAGTCGCTGGCGGTCAACCACCCCTTCGTCGACGGCAACAAGCGCACGGCATGGGTGTCGTGCGTCGTCTTCCTGGCGATGAACGAGGTGCAGCTGCGCCCCGACATCGATGCGGCCGAGCGCCTGGTCATCTCGGTGGCGACCGGCGGCATGGACGACATCAAGTCGATCTCCGAAGCGCTGAGGGACCTGGCCGAGCAGGCGGTGTGACGTCGGTCCCACCCCCGGGCGACCCGGTGCCGTGCGCGCTTCGGCGGGGGTGGGCCGCCGGTAGGGTGGCCCGGTTGTCATACGTAGCCGAGCCGCTCGACCCGAACCGGAGACCGTGACTACCACCGCCAGCTCCTCCCACTCGCACCACCTGTCCCCGGCCTTCCCCGGCCGTGCCCCCTGGGGCACCGCCAGCAAACTGCGTGCCTGGCAGCAGGGGGCGATGGAGAAGTACATCCAGGAGCAGCCGCGCGACTTCCTGGCGGTCGCCACCCCCGGCGCCGGTAAGACGACCTTCGCGCTGACGCTGGCCTCCTGGCTGCTGCACCACCACGTCGTCCAGCAGGTGACGGTGGTCGCGCCGACCGAGCACCTGAAGAAGCAGTGGGCGGAGGCGGCCGCGCGGATAGGGATCAAGCTGGATCCCGAGTACAGCGCGGGACCGCTCGGCAAGGAGTACCACGGGGTCGCCGTGACGTACGCCGGTGTCGGGGTACGGCCGATGCTGCACCGGAACCGGGTCGAGCAGCGCAAGACGCTCGTCATCCTCGACGAGATCCACCACGCCGGTGACACCAAGTCGTGGGGCGAGGCGTGCCTGGAGGCCTTCGAGCCGGCGACCCGGCGGCTGGCGCTGACCGGTACGCCGTTCCGCTCCGACACCAACCCCATCCCCTTCGTGACGTACGAGGAGGGGCCCGACGGGATCCGGCGTTCGGCGGCGGACTACACGTACGGATACGGCTCGGCCCTCGCGGACGGCGTCGTCCGGCCGGTCATCTTCCTCTCCTACAGCGGCAACATGCGCTGGCGGACCAAGGCCGGTGACGAGATCGAGGCCCGGCTCGGCGAGCCCATGACGAAGGACGCCATCAGCCAGGCCTGGCGTACCGCCCTGGACCCGCGCGGTGACTGGATGCCCGCGGTGCTGCGCGCCGCCGACCAGCGCCTGACCGAGGTCAGGAAGGCCATCCCGGACGCGGGCGCGCTGGTCATCGCCTCCGACCAGGACTCGGCGCGTGCGTACGCCAAGCTCATCCGGGAGATCACCGGGCACAAGGCGACCGTGGTGCTGTCGGACGACGCCGGTGCCTCGAAGAAGATCGACGAGTTCAGCGCGAACGACGACCGGTGGATGGTCGCGGTGCGGATGGTGTCCGAGGGCGTCGACGTGCCCCGCCTGGCGGTGGGCGTGTACGCCACCACCATCTCCACACCGCTGTTCTTCGCGCAGGCCGTCGGCCGTTTCGTACGGTCCCGGCGGCGCGGCGAGACCGCGTCGGTGTTCCTGCCCACCGTGCCCGACCTGCTCTCCTTCGCCAACGAGATGGAGAAGGAGCGCGACCACGTCCTCGACCGGCCCAAGAAGGGCGGCGAGGAGGACGACCCGTACGCCGAGGAGGACAAGCTCCTCAAGGAGGCCGAGCAGCAGAAGGACGAGGACACCGGCGAGCAGGACATGCTGCCCTTCGAGGCGCTGGAGTCCGACGCCGTCTTCGACCGGGTCATGTACAACGGTGCCGAGTTCGGCATGCAGGCCCACCCGGGGAGCGAGGAGGAGCAGGACTACCTGGGCATCCCCGGGCTGCTGGAGCCCGACCAGGTGCAGCTGCTGCTCCAGAAGCGGCAGGCCAAGCAGATCGCGCACAGCAGGAAGAAGCCGGCCGAGGAGGCGGACCTGCTCGAGCTGCCCGCCGAGCGGCGGCCCGTGGTCTCCCACAAGGAGATGATGGAGCTGCGCCGGCAGCTCAACAACCTGGTCGGCGCGTACGTCCACCAGAGCGGCAAGCCGCACGGGGTGATCCACACCGAGCTGCGCCGGGTGTGCGGCGGGCCCCCGGCCGCGGAGGCCACGGCGGGGCAGCTGCGGCAGCGGATCGCCAAGGTGCGGGAGTGGGCCACCCGGATGCGGTGAGGCCGGGGCCGTCGATGCGGTGAGGCCGGGGCCGTTGATGCGGTGAGGCCGGGGCCGTCGCGTGTGCGTCAGGACTGTGCGTAATTCAGTCCAAAAGGAACTACTTCCTGTCCGTCTGTGACCGGATTCTGGACGGAGCCTTCCGCTGAGCGGACCGGCTCGCTACTGTCCCGCTACGCACACGCCCCGTGGCAGCGCCGCCGCGGAGCGCAGCCGTGAAGCGACGAGCCCGGAACAAGGCCGGGCCGACAGCCGATCGGCGGCCTCTGACACGCGTCACTGACGGGACTCGGTGACGCGTCCGCCGCGACGGGGCCGCCGACCTCACCACTTAAGGAGTGGGCGTCGTGACCGCGGAGACCTCCCAGACGCTCGACCGAGGACTGCGTGTCCTGAAGCTCCTGGCCGACACGGACCACGGGCTGACCGTCACTGAGCTTTCCCACAAACTGGGCGTGAACCGGACCGTGGTGTACCGGTTGCTCGCCACGCTGGAACAGCACGCGCTGGTCCGCCGTGACCTGGGCGGGCGTGCCCGGGTCGGACTCGGGGTGCTGGGTCTGGGCCGCCAGGTGCACCCGCTCGTACGGGAGGCCGCGCTGCCGGCGCTCAGGTCTCTGGCCGAGGACATCGGGGCGACGGCGCACCTGACCCTGGTCGACGGGGCGGAGGCCCTGGCCGTGGCGGTCGTGGAGCCGACGTGGACGGACTACCACGTGGCCTACCGGGCCGGGTTCCGGCACCCGCTGGACCGGGGCGCGGCGGGCAAGGCGATCCTCGCGGCCCGGCAGCATCCGCTGGGCGACCCGGGTTACACGCTGACCCACGGCGAGCTGGAGGCCGGGGCGTGCGGGGCGGCTGCCCCGCTGCTGGGACTCACCGGCATCGAGGGCAGCGTCGGCGTCGTGATGCTGGCGGACGTGGTGCCCGAGCGGGTCGGTCCGCGGGTGGTCGAGGCGGCCCGGGAGGTGGCCGAGGCGCTGAGGTGAGAGCGCGGAGCACGTCTCCTGGAAGCGCCCGGCACGGCGGAGCCCCCTGCTGGTGCAGGGCCCGGTGGTGACGGCTGCGGTGTCGGTGCAGGGCTGTGGTGACGGCTCCGGGTGTCGATACCGCCCCCGGTAGTGACGCCCCCGGTAGTGACGGCCCCGGCCGTGACCGCCCCGGTGCCGATGCCGGCCCCGGCCGTGACCGCCCCGGTGCCGGGGCAGGGCCCGGCCGTGACCACCGCCCGGTCGCTTCCGGGCTCCGCGTTAGATTGATCCCGTGCTCACTCGCCTCACGCGCCCCCAGACCCTCGCCGTCTGCGCCCTGCCCGTCGCCGCCCTGCTCGCCACGGCGGCGTTCGCGCCGCTGCCGTTCTCGGTGGCGCAGCCGGGGATGACGGCCGACGTGCTCGGGGAGAACGAGGGCACGCCGGTGATCACGATCTCGGGCGCGCAGACCCGTAAGACGAGCGGGCAGCTGCGGATGACGACCATCGTGGCGACCGGCCCCGACACCCGCGTGACGCTCCCGGACATGATCGACGGCTGGTTCCGCACCGACCGGGCGGTCATGCCGCGGGACGCGGTCTACCCGAGCGGGGACAGCATCAAGGAGATCGAGCGGCACAACGTGGCGCAGATGAAGGAGTCCCAGGACGCGGCGACGCGGGCCGCGCTGGGCTACCTGGGCCGGGACGCCAAGGGCGTCAAGGTGAGCCTGAAGCTGTCCGACGTCGGCGGACCCAGCGCCGGACTGCTGTTCTCGCTCGGCATCATCGACAAGCTGAAGGGCGACGGGCAGGGCGGCGACCTCACCGGCGGCCGCACCATCGCCGGCACGGGCACCATCACCGCCGACGGCACGGTCGGAGCGGTGGGCGGCGTGTCCCTGAAGACCCAGGCCGCCCGGCGCGACGGCGCCACCGTGTTCCTCGTCCCGAAGGCGGAGTGCGGCGACGCCCAGGCGGAACTCCCGGGGGGCCTCCGCCTGATCCCGGTCACCACCCTCAAGGGCGCGGTCAGCGCACTGCAGGCCCTGGAAACGGGCAAGGGCCCGATCCCGAGCTGCTAGGCCGCGGCTGCCGCCGGCCTCGCGGTGGTGGCGAGGCGCAGGCCGACCGCTATGAGGGTCCAGCCGATGCGCACACGAAGGGTGGACGGACGTATCGGTCCGGTGGCGTGGGCGCGAACCTCCGCGCGCAGTTCGGCCGCGCGTGCGTGGTGCAGGGCCAGGTGGATGTCCGGGTGCATCTCAGTCCGTCCTGATCGGGAAGGCGTGGGTGTGGAGGCGGACCTGCTCGGCGCCTGGGGTGTCCTCCGCGACCGCGCGGGCACGGAAGGTGTCGACGAGCGCGTGCATCTTCTCGACGAGTTCGCGCGTCAGCTCGGGTGTCAGCCGCAGTGTCGCGCTGCTCATGTCCCAGACGTGGTGCCACTCCTCGGGCCATGCGTCGCGGTTGCCGAGCCACGTCGACAGTTCCCGGGTGTGCGTGGTGGCGACTTCGTGCAGGTACAGATCGGCCGCGCCGCGCACGGCCGGGTCCGTGTCGGTGAGCAGGGTCTCGTCGAAGCGCAGGCCGTGGTGGACCGCACGCCACCACCGCTCCCGTCCCTTGCCCAGCTCGGGGGCGTCCTCGACGAAGCCGTACTCGGCGAGCTGACGCAGGTGGTAGCTGGTGGCGCCACTGGACTCGCCCAGCTTCTCGGCCAGCTGTGAGGCCGTGGCGGGGCCGCCGAAGCGCAGGGAGTCCAGCAACTGCATGCGCAGCGGGTGCGCGAGCCCGCGTAGGGAACGTGCGTCGAGTTCTCTTACCTGTGGGTTCTGAGCGTCGGTCACCATGCAAAGGTATCTATGCAAAGGAGCCCTTGCAAGGGTCCCTTTGCATGGTTGGGAGGCCGCAGGGCGAGAGCGGCCGGCTCATGACGCGTCCAGCGCCGCCTGCTCCACCAGCGGGATGATCCGCAGTGGAACCGGGTTCTCCATGACGATCGCCGTGGAGGCCCGGACGATGCCCTCGAAACCGACGACCCGGTCGATCACCCGCTGCAGATCGGCGTTCGAGCGGGCCACCAGCCGGCACAGCATGTCCCCGCTGCCCGTGGTGGTGTGCAGTTCCAGCACCTCCGGCACGGTCGCCAGGTGGGCCCGTACGTCGGCCCCCTGGCCCTGCCGGATCTGCAGCGTCGCGAACGCGGTGACCGGGTAGCCGAGCGCCGCCGGGTCCACCTCGGGGCCGAAGCCGCGGATGACTCCGTTCGACTGCAGCCGGTCCAGCCGCGCCTGCACGGTGCCCCGCGCGACCCCCAGCCGCCGGGACATCTCCAGCACCCCGATCCGCGGCTCGCGCGCCAGCAGCAGGATGATCCGGCCGTCCAGCTGATCGATCGCCATGTCCCGCCTCCCGGGTGGTCATCCTGTACAGAAACACCGTCGCTACCGCCGTACGACTGAGCAGAATGCCCAGTGAACACGCAAACTATTGCGCACCTTGCGGGGTGGGTCCACGCTGCCGTTATGACGCAGACCACACACCACACTCCCGACACGACCGCCCGGCAGGCCGACCCCTTCCCGGTCAAGGGAATGGACGCGGTCGTCTTCGCCGTGGGCAACGCCAAGCAGGCGGCGCACTACTACTCCACCGCCTTCGGCATGCGGCTGGTCGCCTACTCCGGACCGGAGAACGGCAGCCGCGAGACCGCGAGCTACGTGCTGGAGAACGGCTCCGCCCGCTTTGTGTTCACCTCGGTGATCAAGCCCGCCACCGACTGGGGCCGCTTCCTGGCCCGGCACGTGGCCGAGCACGGCGACGGCGTCATCGACCTGGCCATCGAGGTGCCCGACGCGCGCGCCGCGTACGCCTACGCCCTCGAGCACGGCGCGAGGTCGGTCGCCGAGCCGTACGAAATGAAGGACGAGCACGGCACGGTCGTCCTGGCGGCGATCGCCACCTACGGCGAGACCCGCCACACGCTGGTCGAGCGGACCGGGTACGACGGCCCCTACCTGCCCGGCTACACAGCCGCCGGCCCGCTGGTCGAGCCGCCCGCCCGCCGCACCTTCCAGGCCATCGACCACTGCGTCGGCAACGTCGAGCTCGGCCGGATGAACGAGTGGGTGGAGTTCTACAACAAGGTCATGGGCTTCACCAACATGAAGGAGTTCGTCGGCGACGACATCGCCACCGAGTACTCGGCGCTGATGTCGAAGGTCGTTGCGGACGGCACCCGCAAGGTGAAGTTCCCGATCAACGAGCCCGCGATCGCGAAGAAGAAGTCGCAGATCGACGAGTACCTGGAGTTCTACGGCGGCCCGGGCGTGCAGCACATCGCGCTCGCCACCAACGACATCGTCGCCACCGTGCGCCACATGCGCGAGCACGGCGTGCAGTTCCTGGACACCCCGGACTCCTACTACGACACCCTCGGCGAGTGGGTCGGCGAGACCCGGGTGCCCATCGACACCCTGCGCGAGCTGAAGATCCTCGCCGACCGCGACGAGGACGGCTATCTGCTGCAGATCTTCACCAAGCCGGTCCAGGACCGTCCGACCGTGTTCTTCGAACTCATCGAGCGGCACGGTTCGATGGGCTTCGGCAAGGGCAACTTCAAGGCGCTGTTCGAGGCCATCGAGCGGGAGCAGGCCCGGCGCGGCAACCTGTGAGCCGCCCCGAGCCGCAACCGCCCGGCGCGCGGTGAGACTCTCCCGTCGTGCGGGTGTCACGGGGCACCCGCACGACCCGGGGGAGTGACACATGAACGAGCGCACCGAGCACGCCGACCCCGTCGAGCCCCTCGACCTCGCGGCACCGGCCGTGCGCTGGCTGTGGAAGAAGGACACGCTCAAGGAGCCGACGGTGCTCCAGTCCTTCGCCTTCGACGGAACCGGTCGGCACCTGTACGTCCTCCAGCTCCGCCGGGGCGGCGCCGACGCCGGTGACCTGTGCCTGAACAAGCTCGACCACCGGGGCGAACGGCTCGGCCACATGCTGCTGCGCGGCTTCGGGCACGGCGTGAGCATGGGCGTCCAGCACGCCCCCGACGGCACCGTGTGGATCTGGACCGAGGCCGACGCCCGGGGCGGCTACGGCCAGGGCGTCACCCGCTTCCGCTTCGCCGACGGCGCAGTCCGCACCGGCAAGGACGTCAGGATCCGCCACCCCGTACCCGGCTCCACCCACAACCAGCCCTCCGTCTGCCAGGCCACCGGCCGCATCGCCGTCCGCTACCGCCTCGACGGCCGCCCCCGCTACCGCGTCTGGGACCTCGACGCGTTCACCGCGCGCGCCTACGACCGTCCGCTCGCCGACCTCCCGCAGACCGGCGCCCACCCGGACCCGCACGTCCCCTTCCAGGGGTACGCCCTGTACGGCGACCACCTCTACCAACTCGCCGGCAGCGCCTACGCCCCCACCGCCAACCCGCCCGCCGGGCACGGCAACGCCTACCTGTCCTGCCTCGACATCCGCACCGGCGCCCTGGTGCAGCAGCGGCGCACCCGGGCCGGGTACTCCCTGGACTTCCGGGAACCGGAGGGCCTGGCGATCCGGCACCACCCCGAGCCGCGCCTGTACGTGGGCTTCGCCTCGGGCGCCCCGGGAGCCCGGAGATTCTCCCTCTACTACAAGCCGCGCGCGTGAGCGAACCCGTACGCTGGGCCCATGGCCAGGATCAACGACGTGGGCGGCATGCAGGGCTTCGGTGCCGTCGACACCGCCGAGGACGCCGCCCCCTTCCACGCGGACTGGGAGGTACGGGTCCTCGGGCTCCTCAACGCCCTCCGCGAGCAAGGGGTGTTCAACACCGACGAGTTCCGGGACGCGATCGAGGCGCTGCCGCCCGCCGAGTACCTGGCGAGCTCCTACTACGAGCGCTGGTTCAAGGCGATCTGCGCGCTGCTGGAACGCAAGGGCGTCATCGCACCGGGTGAGCTGGATGACTGACCGCTTCCCGCCCGGCACCCGGGTGCGCACCTACCGCCACGACCCGCCACACCACACGCGGCTGCCCCGGTACGCCCGCGGCAAGCTGGGCGTCGTGGTCGAACCGGAAGGCCCGGCACCGCTCGCGGACGTGAACGCCCGGGGCCGCGGCGACGCCCCGGTCGAGCAGATCTACGCCGTCCGCTTCGCCGCCCGCGACCTGTGGGGCGAGGGCGACCACCACGTCGTACTGGACCTGTGGGAAAGCTACCTGGAAGAGGTTGTCCAAGATGAGCGGTGACCACACCGACGCCACCATCGCCCGCCGGGTCCGGCGCCTGGAGACCCTGCTGGAGGACAAGGGCGTGCTCTCCGGCGCGCGGCTGGACGAGATCATCGACGCCTCCCTGTCCGGCGCGTCCCCGGCCAGCGGCGCCCGGGTCGTCGCGCGCGCCTGGACCGACCCCGCCTTCAAGGCCCGCCTCCTCGCGGACGGCACGGCCGCCGTACGCGAACTCGGGTACATGGAAGGCGCCTACCAGCGCCTGCGGGTCGTGGAGAACACCGAGTCGGTGCACAACGTCATCGTCTGCACCCTTTGCTCCTGCTACCCGATCCGGCTGCTCGGCCCGTCCCCGAGCTGGTACAAGTCCGAGGCCTACCGCTCCCGCGTGGTCCGCGAACCCCGCGCGGTGCTGGCCGAGTTCGGCCTGGAGCTGCCCGCCGGGACCGAGATCACCGTGTGGGACTCGAGCGCGGAGAGCCGCTACATGGTGCTGCCCCGGCGTCCCGAGGGCACGGAAGGACTGGGGGAGGAGCAACTGGCCCGCCTGGTCACGCGCAACGCGCTGATCGGCACGGCGGCGGTGTGACAACAGCGCCCCGGGCCTGCCCGGCCCCCGCCGGGGAGAGGTACGGGTTGCTGCGCAGGGCCTGCTGAAGGCGCCGGCGCGCCGGGCCGTCCTTCCCCAGCGCCCGCTCGATCATGCCCTCGTCCGGCTGCGTGGCCTCGGTGACGTCCGTCCGCCTGGCTTGAGTGGCTCCGGTCTGCGTGGCCTCCATGGCGCTCACCGCGTCACCCCGACGGCCGCGCCCGGGCATCCTGCGGCTGCCGTACACGGGGTTCACACCGGTGGCCCCGGGTGCGACGCTGTGATCATGAGCCGTAGCGAAGCGTCCCGCTCCGAAGCCCCCGCCTCGACCGGCGCCCTCGTCGACCGGCTGCTCGACGGCCTGCCCGCCGAGGCCGTCCTGACCGACCCCGACGTCACGGCCTCCTACGCGCACGACATGGCGAGCTTCTGCCCGGCCGGCACCCCGGCCGTGGTGGTCCTGCCCCGCACGGTCGCACAGGTGCAGCACGTCATGCGGACCGCCACCGCGCTGCGCGTCCCGGTCGTCCCGCAGGGCGCCCGCACCGGCCTGTCCGGCGCCGCCAACGCCACCGACGGGTGCATCGTGCTCTCCCTGACCCGGATGGACCGCATCCTCGACATCGACCCGGTCGACCGGATCGCCGTCGTCGAGCCGGGCGTCGTCAACGCGGCCCTGTCCCGCGCGGTCGCCGCACACGGCCTGTCCTACCCGCCCGACCCCTCCAGCTGGGAGATGTGCACCATCGGCGGCAACATCGGCACCGCGTCGGGCGGGCTGTGCTGTGTGAAGTACGGGGTGACGGCCGAGTACGTGCTCGGCCTGGACGTCGTGCTGGCCGACGGCCGCCTGATGTCCACCGGCCGCCGCACCGCCAAGGGCGTCGCCGGGTACGACCTGACCCGCCTGTTCGTCGGCTCGGAGGGCTCCCTCGGCATCGTCGTCCGGGCCGTGCTCGCCCTGAAGCCCAAGCCGCCCGGGCAGCTGGTGCTGGCCGCCGAGTTCGCCTCCGGCGCCGCCGCCTGCGACGCCGTGTGCCGGATCATGGCGGCCGGACACGTCCCGTCACTCCTGGAACTGATGGACCGTACGACGGTCAGGGCCGTCAACGACCTGGCCCGCATGGGTCTGCCGGACAGCACCGAGGCCCTGCTGCTGGCCGCGTTCGACACCCCCGACCCGGCCGCCGACCTCGCCGCCGTCGGCGCGCTGTGCGAGGCCGCCGGTGCCACCCAGGTGGTACCCGCCGAGGACGCGGCCGAGTCCGAACTGCTCCTCCAGGCACGCAGGTTGAGCCTGACCGCGCTGGAGGCGGTGAAGGGTGTGACGATGATCGACGACGTGTGCGTGCCCCGCTCCCGGCTCGCCGAGCTGCTCCAGGGAGTGGAGCGGATCGCCGAGGAGCACCACCTCACCATCGGCCTCGTCGCCCACGCGGGCGACGGCAACACCCACCCCACGGTCTGCTTCGACCCGGCCGACCCCGACGAGTCCCGCCGGGCCCGCGCGTCCTTCGACGCGATCATGGCCCTCGGTCTGGAGCTCGGCGGCACCATCACCGGCGAACACGGCGTCGGCGTCCTGAAGAAGGACTGGCTCGCGCGCGAGCTCGGCCCGGTGGGACTTCAGATGCAGCGGGCCGTCAAACAGGTCTTCGACCCGCTGGGCATCCTCAACCCGGGCAAGCTGTTCTGACGCCTCCGCGCGGCGGGGCCTGACCGGCTCACCGGGCGAACAACTGGACCAGCGCGTCGTCCAGGCCCAGCTCCTCGCCCTCCGTGCCCGGCGGGACGATCCGCAGGGTGCGCTCCAGCCACGCCGACACGGGGGCCGCCGGCGCCTCCAGCAGGGCGTCGCCGTCGGGGGAACTCAGCGCCATCAGCACGACGTCCCTCCCTCGCGCCTTCGCCGGCCACACCCGCACATCCCCGTGCCCGCAGGGCCGGAACACGCCCTCCACCAGCAGATCGCGGGCGAACGTCCAGTGCACGGGCCGCCCGGAGTCGATGTGGAAGGTGACGTGGACGGCGTACGGGTCGTCGCTGCGGTAGCCGAGGCGTGCCGGCACCGGGACGCCGTGCGCCGGCGACAGGACGAGCCTCAGCTCCAGTTCGCGCTCCACGACGGTGTACATGACGTTCCCCTCTCCAGTCCGCGGCCCAGGTGAGCCGGTACGGCAGGAGAGAGCGGCCAGCGGCGCGCGCATTACGCGGGTTCACGGACCTTTTGTCGCCGGGGTCCGCGCGGCTACCACATCCGTGCCCGAAAGGGGTGGGTCCGGCGGGACGGGCGGTGGGGGTTGCGCCCGTCTGATAGATGTGGAGGCCCCCATTACACCCCCGAGCAGATACGGGACGACGGACATGAGCGCCCCAACCCCGGCACCCGGTGACGACAGGCCCCGCGAAGGGTACTACCCGGACCCGTCCATTCCTGGGTACGTCCGGTACTGGAACGGTGCCGCCTGGGTACCGGGCACCAGCCGTCCGGCGCCCCGGGACGGCGAGACACCGGCCCCGCCGCCGGGGGTGCGCCCGGCGCAGCCCACCGCGTCCCCCGCGGCCGCCTCCGCGGCCGCCCCGGTCGAGGAGACCGGGCCGCACTTCTTCGACGAGGACCCGGCGGGGGAACCGCCGGCGTCCGGGGCCCAGCACGGCAGCCGCCCCGAGCCCGCCTCCGCCTGGGGCGCCGACCGCTCCCGCCAGTCCGGCTTCGGCGGCGACCAGGACCGCCGGGTGTCCTGGGGCGCCCCGCAGGGCGCGCAGAGCGCCGACCCACGGGTGCCGGGTCCCGCCCGGCCTGACGGTACGACGGTGAACCCGCCGGCCGGCCAGGACGCGCAGGGCGCCGACCCGGGCGGCACGTTCGTGTTCCGCCGGCCGGGGGCGAAGCCCGGGGGAGCGGCGCCGTCCGACGAGGGCACCATGACCTTCCGCGCCGTACCGCCGCGTGCGGGGCAGCAGGGCGGGGCGGGTGGCGCGAGCGCCGGTGCCGAGGGCGGGGCAGCAGCCCCGGGTGCGGGGGCGGCTTCAGGGTTCGGTGCCTCCGGGGGTGCGGGGGCGGGTGCTTCCGCCGGGGCCGCGGCCCAGGGTGGGGCAGGGACCTCGCCGGCCCACGGCGGTTTCGGTGCCCCCGCCCGGGATGCTGCGGCCACGCCCGCCGCCGGTGCAGGGGCCGGGACCCCCGCCGTGGGCCCCGCGTCCGGGTTCGGTGCGCCGGAGCAGGCCGCTGCCGCCGGACGCCCCGGGTTCGGGGCCGGGAAGGCCGCCGCCGCCCGGGCCTCGGCCGGGCAGGCGGCGGCATCGGCAGGACCGGCCGCCCCGGCCGCCCCGGCCGCGCCCACCGCACTGTCCGGCCCGCAGCAGGCACCTGCCGCGGCCGTCCCCGCGCAGCCCGCTGCCCCCACGGCCTCGGCCACCCCGCTGACCAGCGGCCCCGGCGGCGGACAGTCGTCCTGGGCGCAGCAGGTGCACCGGCTGGCGGGCGACGAGCAGCCCGTCGCGCCCTGGAAGCCGCCGGTCGAGGACCCCTTCCAGGCGGCCGCCCGGCGTCAGGCGGCGGCACGCCCCGCGCCGCTCGGCAAACGGCTGGCCGCCCGGCTGCTGGACACCCTCGTCCTCGCGGGCGTCACCTCCGCGGCCGCCGTCCCCCTCGGCATCAAGGCGGTCGACCACGTCAACGAGAAGATCGACGCCGCCAGACTCTCCGGCCAGACCGTCACGGTCTGGCTGCTGGACGGCACGACGTCGCTGTACCTCGGCATCGTCCTGGCCGTCCTGCTGCTGGCCGGTCTGCTGTACGAGGTGCTGCCCACCGCCAAGTGGGGCCGCACGCTGGGCAAGAAGCTGCTGGGCCTGGAGGTCCGGGACATCGAGGCGCACGAACCCCCGGGGTTCGGCGCGGCCCTGCGCCGCTGGCTGGTCTACAGCATCCCCGGGCTCCTCGTCGTCGGTGCGGTGGGCGTCCTGTGGGGCCTGTTCGACAAGCCGTGGCGGCAGTGCTGGCACGACAAGGCCGCGCACACGTTCGTCGCGGGCTGAGGACGTCCCCCCCGCCGGCCCGCTGATCCGGTAGCCCTAACGGCGGCACGCCGGATGCGTGGCCGGGAGGTTCGCGGTCCACTCGGGCCATGAGCACCGAACCGCCCTCCGGCTCCGGCCTCCCACCCGAAGACGACCCGTTCCGGAAGCAGCCCCCGCCGTACCAGGGCCCCTCCGAAGGCGGCCCCCAGGGCGGGGACCCGTACGGCGGGCCTCCGCCCGGCGGTCCTCCGCCCGGCGAGGGCCCGTACGGTGGCGGCCCGCAGGGCGGGGACCCGTACGGCGGCGGCCCGTACGGCGGCGGCTCCGCTCCCGGTGACCCGCTCGCCGGCATGCCCCCGCTCGCCGACAGCGGCAGGCGCACGCTCGCCCGCCTCATCGACATGATCCTGGTGGGCGCGGCGGCCTTCCTGCTCGGCTGGGCGTTCGGCGTCAACCAGTACGAGATCGACGACGACCGGTTCCAGGTGGGCCGGTCCGTGGGACAGGCCGTGCTGACCGCCGTCCTCTACATCGCCTACGACACCTTCCTGACCGCCCGGACCGGCCAGACCCTCGGCAAGCGGTGGCTGGGCATGCGGGTGGCCAACCTGGACAACGGCGCCACGCCCTCCGTACCGACCGCGCTGACGCGCGCGGCCGTGCTGTGGCTGCCGTTCGCGTTCTGCTGCGCGTGCGTGTGGACCGCCATCGCGGGCGGCTGGAGCTTCTTCGACAAGCCCTACAAGCAGGGCCTGCACGACAAGGCGGCCCGAACGGTGGTCGTCAGCACGAGTTGACAACCGCCCGGCCCGGGGCGCTCGGTCAGGAGGCCGCCCGCTCGCGCACGGGTTCCGCGGGCGCCGCCGAAGTGACCGAGGCGGGGACGCGCTCGGTGGGCGCGGGCTGGTCCAGCACGCTCGTGCGCTGCTTGGGGAGAGGCACCGTCAGTGCGACGAGCAGCCCGAGTACGAGCCCCGCGACGGCGATGACCGCGATGGCCGGGCCGGAACTCGTCTGTGACAGCAACAGCATGGCGAGCGTCGAGAGAACGACGGTGCACGCACCGTAGGCGAGCTGTGCGACGGTCGGACGAGGCATGGCAATCGTGTCCTCGGAAGCGGGGGCATCTCGACTTTATTCGCGTGCATGCCCGAGCGGAACCGACGGTAAGCGTGACCTGACCAACAGTGCCGGTGCACAGGGGGCGCACGGAGTCATGGTGTCCACCAGGTGGACGATCGCACGCGCCTGCCGGGGAGCCGCCGGGCGTCCGTAAAGCGGACACCGGCTCCGCATAATGCAATTGACCTGTGCAAGTCAAGATCTGTCTTTTCCTCTTAACCTCTAGTCAAATGTCGTCACTTGACTACACGCGTTGATCGCGCGCGCGGACCTTCCACGACCAGGACCCTTCCTTGCCGCGCGCCCGGACGCGGGGGAGGATCTCAAGTGACCAGTAGACGCTGGACGTTCAGGGCCGCGGCCATCGGTGTGGCGCTCGCGGCGGCCACCACCACGCTCTCCGCGTACGCCGTGGCCCAGGCCGCCGACCCGGCCGGTACGTCCGCCACCGTGGACCGGCGCGACCCGGCGGACCACGACCACGCCGAGCACGACCTCGAGGGCCCGCTCTCCAAGACCCAGGAGGCGCAGCGCGAGGAGGCCCTGAAGCAGGTCATATCCGGCACAGCCGAGGTGAAGGACCGGGAGGGCTCGAAGGTCGTCCAGCTCAAGAGCAAGAAGGGCGACCCGAAGTACGTCGAGCTCGGCCGCGAGAAGACCGACAAGATCTTCACGATCCTGGTCGAGTTCGGCGACCAGATCGACAGCCGCTACGGCGGCACCCCGGGCCCGCTGCACAACCAGATCCCGCAGCCGGACCGCAGCAAGGACAACTCCACGGCCTGGCAGGCGGACTACGACCGCGAGCACTTCCAGAACCTCTACTTCGGCACCGGCAAGAAGACCGAGTCGGTCAAGAAGTACTACGAGAAGCAGTCCTCGGGCCGCTACTCGGTCGAGGGCGAGGTCTCCGACTGGGTCAAGGTCCCCTACAACGAGGCCCGTTACGGCAACAACGCCTGCGGTGACAAGAACTGCCCGAGCGTCTGGAACGTCGTCAGCGACGGTCTGAACGCGTGGGTCTCCCAGCAGAAGGCAGCGGGGAAGACCGACGCGCAGATCAAGGCGGCCGTCGCCCGGTACGACCAGTGGGACCGCTACGACTTCGACGGCGACGGCGACTTCAACGAGCCCGACGGCTACATCGACCACTTCCAGATCGTGCACGCCGGCGAGGACGAGTCCGCGGGCGGCGGCGCGCAGGGCGAGAACGCCATCTGGGCGCACCGCTGGTACGCGTTCGGCACCGACGCCGGCGCCACCGGCCCGGCGAACAACAAGCTGGGCGGCGCGCAGATCGGCGGCACCGGCATCTGGGTCGGCGACTACACCATCCAGCCGGAGAACGGCGGACTCGGCGTCTACGCCCACGAGTACGGCCACGACCTCGGCCTGCCGGACCACTACGACACCAACGGCGGCGAGAACTCCACCGGGTTCTGGACGCTGATGTCCTCCGGTTCCTGGCTCGGCACCGGCAAGAACGAGATCGGTGACCTGCCCGGCGACATGACCGCCTGGGACAAGCTCCAGCTCGGCTGGCTGAACTACGGCACGGCCAAGGCCGCGACGAAGTCGAAGCACAAGCTGGGCGTCGCCGAGTACAACACCAAGCGCAAGCAGGCGCTCGTGGTCGAGCTGCCCAAGAAGGCGGTCACCACCGAGATCGTCACCCCCGCCCAGGGCGCCACCCAGTGGTGGAGCGGCAGCGGCGACAACCTCAAGAACACGCTGACCCGTTCCGTCGACCTCACCGGCAGGACGTCGGCCGCCCTCACCTTCGACGGCTGGTACGACATCGAGGCCGGGTACGACTACCTCTACACCGAGGTCTCCACCGACGGCGGCGCCAACTGGACCGCGCTGGACGGCACGGTGGACGGGCAGCCGATCCCGCGCGACGGCAGCGACAAGCCGGCCCTGACCGGCACGGTGGACGGCCACAAGAAGCTGGCGTTCTCCCTCGACGCCTACGCCGGCAAGAAGATCGACCTGCGCTTCCGCTACCAGACCGACGGCGGGGTGGCCCAGAAGGGCTTCACGGCCGACCGGATCACGGTGACGGCGGACGGCACGGCGCTCTTCTCCGACGACGCTGAGTCCGCCGACGCGGCCTGGACGGCGAGCGGCTTCTCCCGCGTCGGGGCGTCCTTCACCAAGGACTACGCGCAGTACTACCTGGCCGAGAACCGCCAGTACGTGTCGTACGACAAGACCCTCAAGGTCGGCCCGTACAACTTCGGCTTCGCGCCGGAGCGGCCGGACTGGGTGGAGCACTACCCGTACCAGAACGGCCTGCTGATCTGGAAGTGGGACACCTCCCAGGCGGACAACAACACCAGCCAGCACCCGGGCACCGGCCTGGTCCTCCCGGTCGACTCGCACCCGGTCCCGCTGAAGTGGTCCGACGGCACGCTGATGCGCAACCGCATCCAGGCCTACGACTCGCCCTTCAGCCTGTACCGCACGGACGGCATCACGCTGCACAAGGCGGGTGTCGCGACGAAGATCCCGTCGTCGAAGGGCGTGCCGGTCTTCAACGACCACACCAGCACGTACTACGACGCCTCGAACCCGGCCGCCGGTGTCAAGATCACTGACACCAACACCAAGATCAAGATCGTCAAGGAGGCCAAGGACGGCTCGACGATCTCCCTCGAGGTCGGCCCCGCAGTGAAGTAGCTCTGCGTTATCGCAGGTCAAACGGTGTTCGGCGGCAACCCACTGGCGGGTTGCCGCCGATCCGTGTTTAGGTGCGTCCTGTGGCTCTCTTATTGACACCGACCGGTACGGGGGGATGACCGCATGGCCGCAGGAGGTTTCTGCAAACTGCCGAACGGCTCGGTGGTCGTGGCGCTGAACCTGCCCAGCCCCGCCCCCGACGGCCCCGGCTGCGTACGCGTACTCGTCCACGCCCAGAACCGCGCCCGGGCCCTGACCAGGCTCCGCAACCTGGGCATGCGGGCGGTCTACCTGCGGGGCAACGCGGCTCCGCCGACCCCCGACGAGGTCACCGCGGTCCTGCACCACCCCGACGGCCTGATATGGCGCACGGCCCCCGGCAACGGTGTCGCGCCAGGCCCCGAACCGGTGCAGGAGCTCTGGCGCCCGATCAGGGCCCTGCTCGGCCGCCCGGCGGCCCGGACCTGACGACGGCCCGCGCCGTACGCACGACGCGGGCCATCGGTGCGGCGGGAGTGCCCGAGGTCACTCCCGTCCGGCCCCGGAGGGCCGCGCGCGTTCGTTCGCGGCGGCCACCGAGGCGGCCTTCTGCAGCCCGGCGACCGTCGTGGTGAACCTGGTGCGCTTCGGCGCGGGCGCGTCCGAGCCCCCGTTCACCTTCTCGGCGTCCGCTGCGGTGAGCCCCACGATGGTGGTGGAGGCCGGCTGGACGCTGCCCTTGGTGACCAGGAAGATGCCCTGGTTGCCGCCCACCGGGATCCAGAACTGGGGCACCGAGGTGATGCCCGGGTGGTCGCCGGCGGCCAGCTGGGTGAGGTAGAGGGCGTACTGCTTGCCGACGACGAGCGGCGTGGTCCCTTCCATGGACACGGCGTCCGTGTCGATGTTGCCGACGGTGATCTCGTCGCCCTCACTGACGCCGAAGCCGCGCTTCATCATCCCGCTGACGCGCACCTTCAGGAACACCATCGGCATGCAGGTGGTGTCCCCCGAGCCGTCCCCGGCGATCCCGGACGGCGTCGAGGTGGGATCGGGCGAGCTGGTGGCGGACGGATCCGGGCTGGGATCGATGCTGTCGGGGGCGGTCGGGTCGACGGGCGGCTCGGTGGTGGATTCGCCGCCCTCGTCGCACTCCTTGGTCTGCACGCTCAGGACCGCGCCGGTGATGGCGATGTCCGCGGCGGTGGTGACCTCCTCGGCGCTGGCGTACTGGGCGTAGTCCGCCTCGACGTGGGGCCGTCCGTCACCGCCCCCGGCCGACGAGCCGGGTCCCGAGCAGGCCGTCAGGCAGGCGAGGGCCAGGCCGGCGGCGACGGGGAAACGCATGCTCTTCTTCACACAACCCCGATCTTGGACTCGCCGTTGCTCTTCGCGTGCCGGAAGCAGCCGGTTGCCCGGTGGCGTCCCCGCGGCCCCGGGCGCTCGGAATCGGCGATCTTGGGTTGGCGACCGTGTCCGTCAGGTGGCGACGACCGGCTTGCCGGACAGTTCCACCCCGGCCTCGCGCATCTCCTCCAGTGCGCGTTCGGTCGTCTCCTGGGAGACCCCGGCGGTCAGGTCCAGCAGGACGTGGGTGCGGAAACCCTCCCGCACGGCGTCCAGGGCGGTGGCCCGTACGCAGTGGTCCGTGGCGATGCCCACCACGTCCACCTCGTCGATCTCCCGGGCCCGCAGCCAGTCCGCGAGCTGCACCCCGTTCTCGTCGGCCCCTTCGAAGCCGCTGTACGCCGCCGCGTACGCCCCCTTGTCGAAGACGGCGTCGATGGCGCCCGAGGCGACGGCCGGGGCGAAGTTCGGGTGGAAGCCCACGCCCTCCGTGCCGGCCACGCAGTGCGCGGGCCAGGAGCGGACGTAGTCGGGGTTGTCGGCGAAGTGGCCGCCGGGCGCGATGTGGTGGTCGCGGGTGGCCACCACGTGCCGGTAGCCGGCGGGTGCCTGCCCGATCAGCTCGGTGATGGCGGCGGCCACGTCGGCACCGCCGGCCACCGGGAGGCTGCCCCCCTCGCAGAAGTCGTTCTGCACGTCTACGACGATCAAGGCGCGGCGCATGGTCGGTGTCCTTCGACTATGGGGTCGGGGTTCTCGGCTGCGGGGCCCGGCCGGTGAACCTCCGAGCCTATGAAGTGGAAATGCCGCCGGGGAGGGGGTCTGCGGGGCGTACGACGGCACACGGCCCTTAGCTACCCGAGCCCCCGTGGACGTACTCCGTCGGAAGGACGGGTTCCCCGCGCGAGAGCTGGGTAGCGGACAGCGGCAGGCCGGCCCGGGCGGCCGCGTGCCGCTCCCGGGCCGCGTCCAGCGGCTCGCGGGCGACCACCTCGCCCCCCTTGACCAGCTCGACCAGCAGCTGCCGGTCCACCAGCTCGCCCGGCACCCGGCCCGTGCCGACCACCTCGGCCTCCGCCACCCCGTGGGTGTCCAGCCGCCGCGCGGCCCACTTGCGCCCCCCGAGGGAGGTCTTGCCGCCGGTGGACTTCTTCGCCACCGGCACCAGCGGCGCCCTGGGGTCGGCGGACTCGGCCCGCGCGACCAGCTTGTAGACCATCGACGCCGTCGGATGGCCCGACCCGGTCACCAGCTGGGTACCGACGCCGTAGGCGTCCACGGGCGCCGCCGCCAGCGAGGCGATGGCGTACTCGTCCAGGTCGGAGGTCACGATGATCTTCGTGTCCCGCGCGCCCAGCTCGTCCAGCTGCTGCCGCACCCGGTGCGCGACCAGCAGCAGGTCGCCGGAGTCGATCCGGACCGCGCCCAGCTCGGTGCCCGCGACCTCCACCGCCGTACGGACCGCTTCGGTGACGTCGTACGTGTCCACCAGCAGCGTGGTGCCCCGGCCCAGCGACTCCACCTGGGCCTGGAAGGCGTCCCGCTCGCTGTCGTGCAGCAGGGTGAAGGCGTGCGCGGAGGTGCCGACGGTGGGGATGTTGTAGCGGAATCCGGCAGCGAGGTCGGAGGTCGAGGAGAAGCCGCCGACGTACGCGGCCCGGGACGCGGCCACCGCCGCCAGCTCGTGGGTGCGCCGGGCGCCCATCTCGATCAGCGGCCGGTCCCCGGCGGCCGACGCCATCCGGGAGGCCGCCGCGGCGATCGCCGAGTCGTGGTTGAGGATCGACAGGATCACGGTCTCCAGCAGCACGCACTCGGCGAAGCTGCCCTCGACCCGCATGATCGGCGAGCCGGGGAAGTAGACCTCGCCCTCGGGGTAGCCCCAGATGTCGCCGCGGAAGCGGTACCCGGCGAGCCAGGCCAGGGTCTGCTCGTCGACGATCTGCCGCTGCCGCAGGAAGCGGAGCACGCCCTCGTCGAAACGGAAGTTCTCCACGGCGTCCAGCACCCGCCCGGTGCCCGCGACGACCCCGTACCGCCGCCCCTCGGGCAGCCGCCGGGTGAAGACCTCGAACACGCTCCGCCGCTCGGCCGTACCGGCCTTCAGCGCGGCCTGGAGCATCGTCAGCTCGTACTGGTCCGTGAAGAGCGCCGTCGAGGGAACGTCCACCGGCAGCCCAAGGTCCGCTGTGTTCATAGGAAGAGATCGTACCCCCATTTCGTCACTCTGACGATTGTGGTCGATTCCCGTACGCGCCAGGCCTGTTTGTGCGAGTACCCCCCTGTGGTGGCAGCATGGGCCTTGTGACGGCAGCCGCACCCATCGAGATCGAGAAGACCGAGTCGGCGGAGGAGACCTCCGCCGTACCCGAGCCGGACGTCCCCTGGGTGACGATCGTCCACAACGACCCCGTCAACCTCATGAGCTATGTGACGTACGTCTTCCAGACGTACTTCGGCTACTCCAAGGACAAGGCCACCAAGCTCATGCTCGACGTCCACCACAAGGGCCGGGCGGTCGTCTCCAGCGGAACCCGCGAGGAGATGGAACGGGATGTGCAGGCCATGCACGGCTATGGCCTGTGGGCCACCCTCCAGCAGGACCGGAAGTAGCGAATCGCCTTCATGCCAGGACACTTCGAACCGCTCCCCGGCGGCGGCGCGGCCGTCGCCCTCGACGACGTCGAGATCTCCATCATCCGGTCGCTGGCCGTGCAGCTCCTGGAGCTCATCGGCCCCGGCCCCGCCGAGGACGCCGAGGCCGACCCGCTGGCCGAGCTGTTCGCCGAGGGCCCGAGCGAACCGCCCTCCGACCCGGTCCTCCAGCGCCTCTTCCCGGACGCCTACAGCGACCCCGAGCAGGCTCCCGCCTCCCCGCGGGAGGCCGAGGAGCGGCGGGCGTACTCCGCCGAGTTCCGCCGCTACACCGAGAACGACCTGCGCGCCGGGAAGCGCGACAACGCCCTGGCGGTGATCCGGACCCTGGACCAGCTGGCGTCGGCCGCCGCCGGCGAGGGCGGGGCGGTGCTCAAGCTCTCCCCGCAGCAGTCCCGGCAGTGGCTCGGTGCCCTGAACGACCTGCGCCTGGCGATCGGCTCCCGGCTGGAGATCACCGACGAGGACGACACCGACGCGCTCTTCCGCCTTCCCGACGAGGACCCGCGCAAGCCGATGGTGATGGCCTACCTGTGGCTCGGCGGGCTCCAGGAGACGCTCGTCGGCACCCTTATGCCGTGAAGTGTGGGGATTTCGTGTTCGCTCAGCGGACGCTCAAATCCGCATAACGATCCCGTCACCGCGACGGCCCCGTATGGGCGGCTGGCGCGGCTTTTGTCCGCTTCTTTCTGTGGCATGCGCCACACTCCGCCCCGGTGATCAATGACGCGGCCGTGGTACATCTTCACGACCGCCCGGCGAACACCACCCGTATGTTCGGCCGGGTGCGCCATGTGGCCGGCGGATCGCCGGCCGGGCACCGCTCCATCAATCCGGGGGGATCGAAACCCGATCCGCGGCCGACTCCAGGCCCGGGTCGGCATGGAGAAAGGCGCACCACACATGACCTCAGCGCAGGTCGACAAGAACACCGGGGACGCCGTGCCCGAGGAGGGGTACGAGCGCGGGCTCGGCAGCCGTCAGGTCCAGATGATCGCCATCGGCGGCGCCATCGGCGTCGGTCTGTTCCTGGGCGCCGGTGCGAACATCGCCAAGGCCGGTCCCAGCCTCATCCTGATGTACGCCCTCGCCGGCGTGATCATCTTCTTCATCATGCGGGCGCTCGGCGAGCTGCTGCTCTACCGCCCGGTCTCGGGCTCCTTCGCCGAGTACTCGCGCGAGTTCCTCGGCCCGTTCTTCGGCTACTTCACCGGCTGGACGTACTGGCTGATGTGGGTGGTCACCGGCATGGCGGAGCTCACCGCCGCCGCGATCTACGTGAACTACTGGTGGCCGTCCGTCCCGCAGTGGGTCACCGCCCTGGTCTTCCTGGTCGTGCTGTTCACGGCCAACCTGATCTCGGTGAAGCTGTTCGGCGAGATCGAGTTCTGGTTCTCGATGGTCAAGGTCACCGCCCTGATCGGCATGATCGTGATCGGCCTGGGCGTGCTCACCTTCGGCTTCAGCGCCGCCGGCGACACCGCGGCCGTCTCCAACCTGTGGGCCTTCGACGGCTTCTTCCCCAAGGGCATCGGCTCGTCCCTGATGACCCTCCAGGGCGTGATGTTCGCCTACCTCGCCGTCGAGCTGGTCGGTGTGACCGCCGGTGAGTCGGAGGACCCGGAGAAGACCCTGCCCAAGGCGATCAACACCCTGCCCTGGCGCATCGCGCTGTTCTACGTCGGCGCCCTGACCGTCATCCTCTGCGTCGTGAAGTGGACCGAGTTCGCCGAGGGCGTCAGCCCCTTCGTGAAGGCCTTCGCGGTCATCGGCATCCCGGCCGGCGCGGGCATCGTCAACTTCGTCGTGCTGACCGCCGCGCTGTCCTCCTGCAACTCCGGCATGTACTCCACGGGCCGCATGCTGCGCACCCTGGCCGACAACGGGGAGGCCCCCAAGGTCTTCACCAAGCTGTCGTCGACCAAGACCCCGGCGCTCGGCATCACCGTCTCGGTGCTCTTCATGGGCATCGGCGTGATCCTGAACTACATCGTCCCGGAGAAGGCCTTCGGCTACGTCACCTCCGTCGCCACCGCGGCCGGCATCTGGACCTGGCTGATGATCCTCGTCAGCCACGTGCTGTACCGCCGCGCGGTGGTCGCGGGCCGGCTGCCCGCCTCCTCCTTCCCGGCGCCGGGCGGCGCGGTGTGCTCCTACATCGCCATCGCGTTCCTGCTCTTCGTCACGGGCCTGATCGCCTACGACGCCGACTCCCGGGTCTGCCTGTACGTCATGGCCGGCTGGGCCGCCGCCCTGGCCATCGGCTGGGCCGTGCTCAAGAGCCGCAACCCGGAGGTCACCCAGCGCCGCGAGCCCGAGCTGGAGAACGTCTGAGCCAGGGGGTCCTGCCCTCTCCAGGACGTCCAGGCGGACGGGGTTCTCGTGGCACCCCGTCCGCCTGCCGCTCAGGACGTCCGGCATGTGGGCCGTTCCGTACCATCCCTCGGTACGGAACGGCCCTGTTGCTTATCCTGACGAGCATGCTGACCATCACCCAGGCCCTGTACGACCAGATCGTCGCCCACGCGCGCAAGGACCACCCCGACGAGGCGTGCGGGGTCGTGGCGGGTCCGGCGGGCTCGGACCGCCCCGAGCGCTTCATCCCCATGCTGAACGCGGCGATGTCGCCCACCTTCTACGAGTTCGACTCGGGCGACCTGCTGAAGCTCTACCGCGAGATGGACGACCGGGACGAGGAGCCGGTGATCATCTACCACTCCCACACGGCGACCGAGGCGTACCCGTCCCGCACGGACATCTCGTACGCCAACGAGCCCGGCGCCCACTACGTCCTGGTCTCCACCGCCGACACCGACGGACTCGGCGAGTTCCAGTTCCGCTCCTTCCGGATCGTCGACGGCGAGGTGACGGAGGAGGAGGTCACGGTTGTCGAGGCCTACTGACCAGGGCCCTGAGCTGCTGCGTCTCGCCAGGCGGTCGTAAGGCGTCCACCATGCGATATCACACTCCGAGCCCCGGATCGGGAATCGATACGATGAGCCCATGGTTCTCCACGACGTGAGCGACAAGACGCCGGGCACTCTGCTCGTGGCGCGGCTGCACGTCGACCTGTGCAGGCTTGCCAGCGCCATCTGTTGACGCCCCCTGCCGCCGTACGGCCGTGAGCCGCGGCGACCGCTCCCCCTGCGTACGACCACGCACTCCCGCGCCGCCGCGCGTCCACCGACCCGACGAAACCTTCCGACAGGAGCCCGCAATCATGGCCATCGAGGTCCGCATCCCGACCATCCTCCGCCAGTACACCGACGGCCAGAAGGCGGTGGAGGGAACCGGGGACACCCTCGCCGAGCTCTTCGCCGACCTCGAGACCCGGCACGCGGGCATCCAGGCCCGCATCGTGGACGGCGACCAGCTGCGCCGCTTCGTCAACGTCTACCTCAACGACGAGGACGTGCGCTTCCTGGACGGCATCAACACCAAGCTGTCCGACGGTGACAACGTCACGATCCTGCCGGCGGTGGCCGGCGGCATGGCCTGACCAGGGCTGCTGATCCTCGATGCGTTACGACTCCCCGCTGGCCGCGGTGGGCAACACCCCGTTGGTGCGCCTGCCGCGGCTGTCGCCGTCCGCCGACGTCCGGATCTGGGCGAAGCTGGAGGACCGCAACCCGACCGGCTCGGTCAAGGACCGCCCGGCCCTGCACATGATCGAGCAGGCGGAGAAGGACGGCCGCCTGACGCCCGGCTGCACGATCCTGGAGCCGACGTCCGGCAACACCGGCATCTCCCTGGCCATGGCGGCCAAGCTCAAGGGCTACCGCATGGTGTGCGTGATGCCGGAGAACACCTCCCAGGAGCGCCGGGACCTGCTCGGCATGTGGGGCGCGGAGATCATCTCCTCCCCGGCCGCGGGCGGCTCCAACACGGCGGTCCGTCTCGCCAAGGAGCTGGCGGCCGAGCACCCGGACTGGGTGATGCTCTACCAGTACGGCAACCCGGACAACGCCGGCGCCCACTACGCGACGACGGGCCCGGAGATCCTGGCGGACCTGCCCTCGATCACCCACTTCGTGGCCGGCCTCGGCACCACCGGCACCCTCATGGGCGTCGGCCGCTACCTGCGCGAGCACAAGCCCGACGTGAAGATCGTCGCCGCCGAACCGCGCTACGACGACCTGGTCTACGGCCTGCGCAACCTCGACGAGGGCTTCGTCCCCGAGCTGTACGACGCCTCCGTGCTGACGACCCGCTACTCGGTCGGCTCGGCCGACGCCGTGACCCGCACCCGCGAGCTGCTCCAGCAGGAGGGCATCTTCGCCGGCGTCTCCACGGGCGCGGCCCTGCACGCCGCGATCGGCGTCGGAAGGAAGGCCCTGAAGGCCGGCGAACAGGCCGACATCGTCTTCATCGTGGCCGACGGCGGCTGGAAGTACCTCTCCACCGGCGTATACACGGCCGCCACCACGGAAGAGGCCATCGAAACGCTCCAGGGCCAGCTCTGGGCCTGACCCGCCACGGGGGACCGGGGCCCTGAAGCTCCGGTCCCTTCGCCGGACCGGGCCGGTCCACCCGGCAGCCGCTGTGCCGCCGGCCAGGCTGCCGGGCGTCCCCTCACCCCGCCAGGTACCGCACCCGGTCCCACAGCGCCGGGTCCACCACACCCACCCTGTGCCGGAACCCCCACACCGGCACCTCGCGCAGTTCGTCCGTCTCCAGGAAGCTCGCGCGGCCCTGCGCGTCGCCCACCGCACCGGGCGGCAGCGCGATCACCCCGGCCCGTCCGTCCCGGAAACTCGTCGTGATGCCGGCGACCGTGGCGCGTTCGCCCCGCACCGCCAGCACCAGACACGGCCGGTCCTGCGCCCGGCCCCGCTCGTCCTCGCAGGGCACCTCCGCCCACCAGATCTCCGCCGGCTGCGGCCGCCCGTCCCCGGGCCCGGCCGAGCCCCGGCCCCACAGCCGCGCCCGCCGCTCCAGCGACCGGCGGCCCCACCCGTCGACGAGCGTGGCGACGAGGACGAGGAGCATCACCGCCGCGAGCGCCAGCCACCAGGAGGTGTCCATATCGTTGACAGTACCGGCGCACAACCGCCCCCGCGCGCCCCCTGCCAGGTCCCGCACACCCCGCGACCAGCCGAACCGGTGATACCACAGGTGAGTTCGCCCACAACGGCCCCTGGTGGAGGAGCGACCGGACGTTTTGCGCCTTACGCTCGACGCACCGCACGACCCCCTACGCCCCTACCAGACTTTTCCCGCCAGCGGAGGTTTCTGCTTCATGAAGCTCACCGTCGTCGGCTGCTCGGGGTCGTTCCCGTCCGCGGAATCGGCCTGCTCGAGCTACCTCGTCGAGGCCGACGGCTTCCGGCTGCTTCTCGACATGGGCAACGGCGCCCTGGGCGAGCTGCAGCGCCACTGCGGTCTCTACGACCTCGACGCGATCTTCCTCAGCCATCTGCACGCCGATCACTGCATCGACATGTGCGCGTACTTCGTGGCGCGCTACTACCGGCACGACGGCGGCCGCTGCGCTCCGCTCCCCGTCTTCGGACCCGAGGGCACCGAGCACCGGCTGACCACCGCCTACGCCGACACCCCCTCGGCCTCCTCCATGAGCGAGGTCTTCGACTTCCACACGGTCAAGCCGGGCACCTTCGAGATCGGCCCGTTCACCGTGCACACCGAGCGCGTGGCGCACCCCGTGGAGGCGTACGGCATCCGCATCGAGCACGGCGGGAAGGTCCTGACGTACTCCGGCGACACGGGCGTCAGCCAGGCCCTGGACCAACTGGCCCAGGACGCCGACCTGTTCCTGTGCGAGGCCGCGTTCACGCACGGCAAGGAGAACATCCCCGACCTGCACCTCAACGGCCGCGAGGCGGGCGAGACGGCGGCCCGGGCCCACGCCCGGCGCCTGGTCCTCACCCACATCCCCCCGTGGACCGACCCGCAGGTCAACCTCGCCGACGCCCGCACGGTCTACGACGGCCCGGTCGAGCTGGCCGTGCCGCGCCGGACGTACGAGATCTGACCATCCGGACCCGGACACGGCTGTGGGCCACGGACGCTCCCGTCCGTGGCCCACAGTCATGTCCGCCGCGTGAGGCCTACTTGGCCTCCGCCTTCTGCAGTTCGGCCAGCTCCTCGTCGGACTCGCGGCCCGGCGTCGGCAGGTTGAACTTCGTGATCGCGAAGCGGAAGACCGCGTAGTACACCGCCGCGAAGCACAGGCCGACCAGGGCCAGGCCCCACGGGTTGGTCGCGATGCCCAGGTTCAGGAGGAAGTCGATCGCGCCGGCCGAGAAGCCGAAGCCGTCCTTCATGCCGAGGGCCCAGGTCAGCGCCAGCGACACACCGGTGAGCACCGCGTGGATCGCGTACAGGACCGGGGCGATGAACATGAACGTGAACTCGATCGGCTCGGTGACACCGGTGACGAACGAGGTCAGCGCGAGGGAGAACATCATGCCGCCGACGACCTTGCGGCGCTCCGGACGGGCGCAGTGCACGATCGCCAGGGCGGCGGCCGGCAGCGCGAACATCATGATCGGGAAGAAGCCGGTCATGAACTGGCCGGCGGTCGGGTCACCGGCCAGGAAGCGGGCGATGTCGCCGTGCTTGCCCTCGTACTCGCCGGCCTGCAGCCACGGGAAGGAGTTCAGCAGGTGGTGCATGCCGACCGGGATCAGGGCGCGGTTGGCGACACCGAAGATGCCCGCGCCGACGGCGCCGGAGCCGACCAGCCACTCGCCGAGGTTGTGCAGTCCCGCGCCGAGGACCGGCCAGATGTAGCCGAAGACGATGCCGATGATCAGACCGGCGAAGGCCGACAGGATCGGGACCAGACGGCGGCCGCCGAAGAAGCCGGCCCAGTCGGGCAGCTTGGTGCGGTGGAAGCGCTGGTAGAGGAGGGCGACGACGATGCCCATCACGACACCGCCGAGGACCCCCGCGTCGACCGGCTTGTCCACCATGACGATCTTGTCGTCGACGACGGTGGCGACCTTCGGCAGGTTCTTGTCGGTGAACGTGGCCAGGACGTTCTTGAAGACCAGATAACCGGTGACGGCGGCGAGCGCCGTCGAACCGTCCGACTTCTTGGCGAAGCCGATGGCGATGCCCACGGCGAACAGCAGCGGCATGTTCTCGAGGATGGCGTTGCCGCCGGCCGCCATGAAGGAGGCGATCTTCGTGAGGAACGCGGGGAACGACTCGCGCCCGAGCATGTCGCCGTTGCCGAGGCGGACCAGGAGTGCGGCGGCGGGCAGTACCGCCACCGGGAGCATCAGGCTGCGGCCGATACGCTGCAGTACAGCCATCGCCCCGGCGCCCTTCTTCTTGTCGGCCGCGGGAGCGGCGCTGGCCGTGGTCACAACTTCCTCCAGGGGGTGCCCCCGGCCGGGCCGGACCGGGGGAGGGCATGGCGCCGCCCGGACAAGGAGGGGACGGCGGGTGTCTGGTCTACACCACTCAGTGGTGTAGACCTGTTGTAGCACGGTGAAGGCAGGATAAGGAACCCGCGATTCGCGCTACTGATCCGCTACGTTCCGCCGCCGGCGTCCGGCCCTTTGTCGAGGGGCGGGCTCCTGGTGTAGACCAGTCGGCGAACGGTACCGCTGGGACCATTCGCGAAGACGGGCCAACTGTGGGTTACTGCGACAAAGCGGTTTTGACCAGGGAGAACGAACATGGCCAGCAAGGCTGAGAAGATCGTTGCCGGGCTCGGCGGCATCGACAACATCGAGGAGGTCGAGGGCTGCATCACGCGCCTGCGCACCGAGGTCGTGGACCCCGGCAAGGTCGACGAGGCCGCGCTGAAGGCCGCGGGCGCCCACGGCGTCGTCAAGATGGGCACGGCGATCCAGGTCGTCATCGGCACCGACGCCGACCCGATCGCGGCGGAGATCGAAGACATGATGTGAAGAGCCGGCATCATCCCCGGCTTCACCCCTTAAGGGCCCTTCCCCCGGCGGGAGGGGCCCCGTCCGTCGCTACGGCTAGGCTCAGCCCATGTCTCGAATCGACGGCCGCACCCCCGAACAACTCCGCCCGATCACCATCGAACGCGGCTGGAGCAAGCACGCCGAGGGCTCCGTCCTCGTCTCCTTCGGCGACACCAAGGTGCTGTGCACCGCCTCCGTCACCGAGGGCGTCCCGCGCTGGCGCAAGGGCAGCGGCGAGGGCTGGGTCACCGCCGAGTACGCCATGCTGCCCCGCGCCACCAACACCCGCGGCGACCGCGAGTCGGTCAAGGGCCGGATCGGCGGCCGCACCCACGAGATCAGCCGCCTCATCGGCCGCTCCCTGCGCGCCGTCATCGACTACAAGGCGCTCGGCGAGAACACCATCGTCCTGGACTGCGACGTCCTCCAGGCCGACGGCGGCACGCGCACCGCGGCCATCACCGGCGCCTACGTCGCCCTCGCCGACGCGGTCGGCTGGGCCCAGGGCAAGAAGCTGATCAAGCCCGGCCGCCAGTGCCTCACCGGCACCGTCAGCGCGGTCTCGGTCGGCATCGTCGGCGGCGTCCCCATGCTGGACCTCTGCTACGAGGAGGACGTCAAGGCCGACACCGACATGAACGTCGTCTGCACCGGCGACGGCCGCTTCGTCGAGGTCCAGGGCACCGCCGAGGCCGAACCCTTCGCCCGCGAGGAACTGAACGCCCTGCTCGACCTCGCCGTCGCCGGCTGCACGGAACTGGCCGCCCACCAGCGCACCGCGCTCGACACGACCCTGGCAAGGTAAAGGGAACCCCAAAAAAGCCGGCCGGTGCGCGCAACCGCACCGGCCGTCCGCCGCGTCTGAGGAAGTACGGGCGCACGGCTCATCCCTGTGCGCCCGGCCAGTACCCAGGGCCCCTGAGCCCCACCGAGGAGGGACTCTGCCATGTCCGCGAGGTCCGCGAGCCGCCGACGACGCACCGCAGCCGTCGCCGCCGGCCTGGCCGCACTCGCCCTGACGGCCGGGCTGACCACCGGCTGCGACGCCGTGGGCAAGGCCCTGGACTGCGTCCAGACCGCCGACGCCATCGCCGGCAGCGTCGCGGACCTCCAGCAGGCCGTCGAGAACGCCGCGAACGACCCCACCCAGCTCGACGAGTCCCTCGACTCCATCGACAAGAACCTCGACGAACTCGGCGACAAGACCGGCGACGCCGACGTCAACAAGGCCGTCGACGACCTGAACAAGGCCGTCGAGAACGTCCGTACGGCGATCAGGAACGGCGACGAGACGCCCGACATCAGCCCCGTCACGGACGCGGCCGGCGAACTCACCAAGGTCTGCACGCCGTAACGGGCCGCCCGGGCCCCCGGCGATACTGGGGGCCATGACCCGCTTGATCCTCGCCACCCGCAACGCCGGAAAGATCACCGAGCTGAAGGCGATCCTCGCCGAGGCCGGCCTCCCGCACGACCTGGTCGGCGCCGACGCGTTCCCCGACATCCCCGACGTCAAGGAAACCGGCGTCACCTTCGCCGAGAACGCCCTGCTCAAGGCCCACGCCCTCGCCCGGGCCACCGGCCTGCCGGCCGTGGCCGACGACTCGGGCCTGTGTGTGGACGTCCTCAACGGCGCCCCCGGCATCTTCTCCGCCCGCTGGTCGGGCCGCCACGGCGACGACCGGGCCAACCTCGACCTGCTGCTGGCCCAGCTCGCCGACATCCCCGACGCGCACCGGGGAGCCCACTTCGCCTGCGCGGCGGCCCTGGCCCTGCCCGACGGCACGGAACGCGTGGTGGAGGGCCGGCTGCGCGGCGTCCTGCGCCGCGAGCCCGCCGGCACGAACGGCTTCGGCTACGACCCGATCCTCCAGCCGGAGGGCGAGACCCGCACCTGCGCGGAACTGACCCCACAGGAGAAGAACGCCATCAGCCACCGGGGCAAGGCGTTCCGGGCGCTGGTGCCGGTGGTGCGGGAGCTGCTCGGCTGAGCAGCCGACGAGCTGGTGCGGCCGGAGGGACTCGAACCCTCACGGGAGTTACCCCACTGGGACCTAAACCCAGCGTGACTGCCAATTCCACCACGGCCGCCCGGCG
The DNA here is from genome assembly GCF_040678435.1 of Streptomyces sp. NPDC052682. Taxonomy (NCBI): domain Bacteria; kingdom Bacillati; phylum Actinomycetota; class Actinomycetes; order Kitasatosporales; family Streptomycetaceae; genus Streptomyces; species Streptomyces sp. NPDC052682. Next base: position 163,965 of record NZ_JBFATS010000004.1, read on the forward strand.
CTGCCCGGCCATGCTACTGGTCGGGCACCGTCCTCACAGGCCCAGATCCCGGATGATCTTGGCCACGTGACCCGTCGCCTTGACGTTGTACAGGGCGCGTTCCACCTTGCCGTCCTCGTCCACGACCACCGTGGAGCGGATCACGCCGACCGTGGTCTTGCCGTACAGCTTCTTCTCGCCGTACGCGCCGTAGGCCTTCAGGACCTCCTTGTCCGGGTCGGCGAGGAGGGTGACCCGCAGGGACTCCTTGTCGCGGAACTTCGCCAGCTTCTCCGGCTTGTCGGGGGAGATGCCGATGACGTCGTAGCCGGCGCCGGCCAGCAGGTCGAGGTTGTCCGTGAAGTCGCAGGCCTGCTTCGTGCAGCCGGGGGTGAGGGCGGCCGGGTAGAAGTAGACGATGACCTTGCGGCCCTTGTGGTCCGTCAGGGAGACCTCGGTGCCGTCGGCGTCGGGGAGGGTGAAGGCGGGGGCCACGTCCCCCGGCTGGAGTCGCTCGCTCATCGGACCAGCGTAACCGGGGGTGCTGACATGTCCGCCGGGCATCGAGCTGACAGACTGTGCGGCACAGGCTTTCAACCGACTTCGGAGGCGACACGGTGGCGGACCAGGCGGACACCAGAACCCCGGCGCAGATCGAGGCGGACATCAGGCGCCGCCGCGAGGTGCTGGCCGAGACCCTCGACGAGATCGGGGTGCGGGTGCATCCGAAGACGATCGTCGGGGACGCCAAGGCCAAGGTCGCGTCCCACGTCGACCACACCCTCGGGCGGGCCTACGTCCAGGTCAATCGCGTGGTGAGCGAGGTGAGGGCGCAGTTCGTGGACGAGGAGGGCGCGCCCCGGCTGGAGCGGGTGGTGCCCGCCGCGCTCCTGGTGGTGGGGGTCGTCGGGCTGCTCACGCTGAGCACCCGGCGGCGCAAGGACTGACCCACCCGCGTACGGATGCGGCGAAGGCAGGTAGGTTTCACAGCGTGAGCGCCAACAGAAACGACAGCACCCATCACGACAAGCTGCCCATCCGGATGCTCCACGACCGCGTTCTCGTGCGGCAGGACACCAACGAGAAGGGCGAGCGGCGTTCCGGCGGCGGCATCCTGATCCCGGCCACGGCGGCGGTCGGCCGCCGGCTGGCCTGGGCCGAGGTCGTCGCGGTGGGGCAGAACGTACGGACCGTGGAGCCGGGTGACCGGGTTCTGTTCGATCCGGAGGACCGGGCCGAGGTCGAGGTGCGGGGCGTCGCGTACGTGCTGATGCGCGAGCGGGACCTGCACGCGGTGGCCGCGGACCGGTTCGAGGGAGCCGAGGACTCCACGGGCCTGTACCTGTAGATCAGCTGCCGAGTCCAGTGGCCAGAAGGGGCCGGTGACCGTTGTCACCGGCCCCTTCTGGCCGTGGTCCGCCGGCCCGCTACTCCCTGCGGGTCGTCTGCGGGAGGGTGCCGCCGGTCGTGCCGCCGGTCGAGCCGCCCGCCGGGCCTCCGGTGGTGCCGCCGTCGGTGGTGTCGCCGCCGCCCGTCGTACCGCCGTCGGTGGTGCCGCCCGTGGTCGTGTCGCCGCCGCCCGTCGTCGTGCCGCCGTCGGTGGTGGTGGTGCCGCCGTTCTGGCCCGGGGTCTGCTCGGGCGTGCTCGGCGTCTGCTCGGGCGTGCTCGGGGTCTGCTCCGGCGTCTGGCTGCTGTCCTGCCCGCCGGTCGCCGTGCCGTCGTCGCCCTGGCCGCCGGTGGTCGGGTCGGCCGGGGCCTCGCTGATGCCCTGGTCCTCCCCGGCGCCCGTCTGGAGCTGGAGGTCGAAGTCGGTGACCGGCTTGCCCTTGAGGGCGTTGCGGGTGAACTGGGCCCAGATCTCCGCGGGCGCCCCGCCGCCGTTGATGCGCGGCAGGCCCATCGCGCCGTACAGCGGCTTGTGCGCGGCCGTGACCGGGTCCTGGCCCATCACCGCGACGACGGTGGCCAGGTCGGGCGTGTAGCCGGCGAACCAGGCGGCCTTGTCCTGCTCGGCGGTACCGGTCTTGCCCGCCGCGGGGCGGCCGGCGGCCTGGGCGGCGGTGGCGGTGCCGTTCTGGACGACGCTGCGCAGCACGGAGGTCGTGGTGTCGGCGGCCTCCCGGCTCACGGCCTGCTTGGTGCGCCGCTCGGGCAGCTGGATCGGCCTGCCCTCCTTGGTGACCTTCTCGACGATCGTGTACGTGCCGTGCCGGCCGTGGTTGGCGAGCGTGGCGTAGGCCTCGGCCATGTCCAGCACGCTGGCGTGCGCCACGCCGAGCGCGATGGACGGGGAGGGGTACAGCTCGGGGGTCGAGGCGGGCAGGCCCAGGTCGACGGCGGTCTGCTTGACCTTGGCGGGGCCGACGTCGACCGCCATCTGCGCGTACACGGAGTTGACGGACTTGTCGGTGGCCTGGCGGACCGTGATGTCGCCGTAGTCGACCTGGTCCTCGTTCTCCGGGGCGTAGGAGCCGCCGGACCAGCCCTGCACGGGCCGCTGGTTGGTCCCGTCGTAGACCGTGTTCGGGGTGATCATGCGGCCGTCCTGGGTCTGCGAGTGGTTCTCGACGGCCGAGGTGAGCACGAACGGCTTGAAGGTGGAGCCGACCTGGAAGTCCCGCCGGGTGGCGTTGGGGGTGTACTGCTTGACGTAGTCGATGCCGTTGTACATCGCGACGACCTTGCCGGTCTTCGGGTCGACGGCGGCGCCGCCCGCGCGGACGTACGTGTCCACCTTGCGCTTCTTGTCGAGCTTGTCGATCAGCTTGTCGTTGACGGCCTTCACGAACGCGTTCTGCTTGCTCTTCTGCAGTGTCGTCGTGACGCGGTAGCCGCCGGCGTCCAGCGACTGCTTGTCGACGATCTTCTTCTGGACGAGGTAGTCCTCGACGATCCGGACGATGTAGCCGCGCTGCCCGGACATGCCGGTGGAGACGGCGGACTCCTTGGGCATCGGGAACTTCATGCCGGCCCGCTTCGAGGCGTCGAGCCAGCCCTTCTTGACCATGCCGTCCAGGACGTAGTTCCAGCGGGCCTCGGCGGCCTTGCGGTTCTCCGGGTGGACGACGACGTCGTACTCGCTGGGCGCGTTGACCAGCGCGGCCAGGTAGGCGGCGCGGCCCGCGTCGAGGTCCCTGGCGTCCATGCCGTAGTAGGCCTGGGCGGCGGCCTGGATGCCGTAGGCGTTGCGGCCGAAGAAGCTGGTGTTGAGGTAGCCCTCGAGGATCTCGTCCTTGCTCTTCTCGCGGTCCAGCTTGATCGAGATGAAGAACTCCTTCACCTTGCGGGTGACGGTCTGCTCCTGGCGCAGGTAGTAGTTCTTCACGTACTGCTGGGTGATCGTGGAGCCGGACTGCTTGCCCTTGCCGGTGGCGGTGTTCCAGGCGGCGCGCAGCATCGCCTTGGGGTCGATCGCGGACTCGGTGTAGAAGTCGCGGTCCTCGGCGGCCAGGATGGCGTGCTGGGCGGGCTTGGAGATCTGGGCGAGGGTGACGTTTTCCCGGTTGACCTCGCCGTCGCGGGCGATCACGGAGCCGTCCGCGTACAGGTAGACGTTGGCCTGCTTGGTGGCGAGCGCGTTGGCGGGCGGGATCTTCACCAGCGAGTAGCCGAGGAAGAACCCGCCGACCAGCAGCAGGGCGACGACGATCGTGGTGCCCAGCACCATCCGCCAGGTCGGGATCGCCCGGCGCCAGCCGGTGCGGCGGCGCTTGCCCTGTCTGTCGTCTCCCGGGTCGTCAGCCGCCTGTGGCTCACCCGGTGCCCAGCCCTGGGTCGGCTGCTGCGGCTGCGGCTCGTCGCTCATCTCGTGCACGGACTCCTGTTTCGCGTCGTACGTTCCCGTACGCCTCGTACGCTTCTGCGCCCCCTGGTGAAGACACCGGCACCGCGCGTTCCGTTCCCGGCAGCCGGCACCCGGTAAATCCGTGGCAGGCCCTGCCGTCCGCCGACTAGGCTCCTGCGCTTCGGTGCCAGGCGCGCTGCCGACGGGTGGGGAGGGCTGTGGGTGTGGGCTCGGGACGGTTGTACGCGGCCGTCGCGGCGGGGGGCTTCCGACGGTACGCGACGTATCGGGCGGCCACGGTCGCCGGGGTGTTCACCAACACTGTCTTCGGCGTGATCCTCGTCTACACCTACCTGGCCCTGTGGGACGAAAGACCCCACCTGGGAGGGTACGACCAGGCGCAGGCCGTCACCTTCGTGTGGGTCGGGCAGGCGCTGTTCAAGACGCTCGGCGTCAGCGGGGGCGGCTTCGAGGACGAGCTGATCGAGCGCATCCGTACGGGTGATGTCGTCACGGACCTGTACCGGCCCGCCGACCTCCAGCTGTGGTGGATGGCGACGGACGGGGGCCGGGCGCTGTTCGAGCTGTTCGGGCGCGGGGTGGTGCCCTTCGTGTTCGGGGCGCTGGTCTTCGACCTGGCGCTGCCGGCAAACGTGCTGACGTGGCTGGCGTTCCTGGTCGCGCTGGTGCTGGCGTGGACGGTCGGCTTCGCCGTCCGCTTCCTGGTGGCGCTGTCGGCGTTCTGGCTGATCGACGGCACCGGTGTGACGCAGATCTCGTGGTTCGTCGGGTTCTTCTGCTCGGGGATGCTGCTGCCGCTGAACGTCTTCCCGGGCGCCTTCGGCGAGGTCGTGCGGGCGCTGCCCTGGGCGTCGATCCTCCAGGCCCCCGCCGACGTCCTCCTGGGCGCGGCCGACCCCGTGGGCACGTACGCCTTCCAGGCGATGTGGGCGGTCGTCCTGCTGACGGCGGGCCGGCTGGTGCAGTCGGCGGCGACCCGGCGGGTGGTGGTCCAGGGTGGGTGAGCCGGCCGGCGTGCGCGAGCGAGGGGCCGCGCTGGAGGGCGTACGGGCCTACGGCCTGGTCGCCCGGATGTGGATCCGCTCGACCCTGGCCTACCGGGCCTCCTTCGCGCTGACCCTGATCACCAACTTCGCGGTGACCGGGCTGGACTTCGTGGCGATCCTGCTGATGTTCTCCCGCGTGGAGGAGCTCGGCGGCTGGTCGCTGCCCGAGATCGCCTTCCTGTACGGCCTGTCCGGTGTCGCCTTCGGGCTGGCGGACCTGCTGGTCGGCGGCATCGAGCGGCTGGGGCGCCGGGTGCGCGACGGCACGCTGGACACCCTGCTGGTGCGGCCCGCGCCGGTGCTGGCGCAGATGGCCGCCGACCGTTTCGCGCTGCGCCGCCTGGGCCGGATCACCCAGGGCCTGCTGGTGCTCGGCTACGCGCTGACCCGGCTGGACATCGCCTGGACCCCGCTGAAGCTGCTGCTGATGCCGGTGATGGTGCTCAGCGGCGGGGCGATCTTCTGCGCGGTGTTCGTCGCGGGCGCGGCCTTCCAGTTCCTGGCCCAGGACGCCGCCGAGGTGCAGAACGCGTTCACCTACGGCGGTACGACCCTGCTGCAGTACCCGCCGACCGTGTTCGCCACGGAGCTGGTGCGCGGGGTGACCTTCGTGCTGCCGCTGGCCTTCGTCAACTGGGTGCCCGCCGCGTACGTGCTGGGCCGGCCGTACCCGCTGCACCTGCCGGACTGGGTGGCGTTCCTCGGGCCGCTGGTCGCCGCCGGGTGCTGCGCGCTGGCGGGGGTGGCCTGGCGGGCGGGGCTGCGTTCGTATCGGAGTACAGGGAGTTGATCCGGCAGTGGAGAGCGGCTTCATCGAACTCGACCGCGTGGAGAAGGTCTTCGACGTGCGCAGGAAGACCGGCTTCCTCAAGCGGGAGCGGCGGCAGGTACGGGCGGTGGACTCGCTCTCCTTCACGGTGGCGCGCGGCGAGATGGTCGGTTACATCGGGCCCAATGGCGCCGGGAAGTCCACGACGATCAAGATGCTGACCGGCATCCTCACCCCGAGCGGCGGCCGGCTGCGGGTGGCCGGCATCGACCCGTCCCGGGAACGGACCCGCCTCGCGCACCGTATCGGGGTGGTGTTCGGGCAGCGGACCACCCTGTGGTGGGACCTGCCGCTGATCGACTCCTACCGGCTGACGCACCGCATGTACCGCATCCCGGACGCCCGTTACCGCGCGAACCTCGACCGGCTCGTCGAACTGCTGGACCTGTCCGGCCTGCTGGACGTCCCGGTCCGGCAGCTCTCCCTGGGCCAGCGCATGCGCGGGGACATCGCGGCGGCGCTGCTGCACGACCCGGAGGTGCTCTACCTCGACGAGCCGACCATCGGCCTGGACGTCGTCTCCAAGGCCAGGGTGCGGGAGTTCCTGCGCGACCTGAACGCCGAGCGCGGCACCACCGTGCTGCTGACCACCCACGACCTGCAGGACATCGAGCAGTTGTGCTCCCGGGTGATGGTCATCGACCACGGCCGCCTGATGTACGACGGCCCGCTCACCGGGCTGCACGAGGCGGGGGAGAGCGAGCGGACCCTGGTGGTGGACCTGGAACGCGAACTGCCCCCGATCGACGCCCCGGCACCCGCGCGCGTGGTCCGCGTCGAGGGACCGCGCCAGTGGCTGGCGTTCCCGGCGACGGAGTCGGCCGCCCCGCTGGTGGCCCGGATCGCGGCGCGGTACCCGCTGCTGGACCTGTCGGTACGGGAGCCGGACATCGAGGCGGTGATCGCCAAGATGTACGTCGAGCAGGCCGAGCGGGCCGGCCGGGCGCCCGGCGAGTCGGTCTCGTAGCCGCGCGCCCGGGTAACTCGTAGGCTGCTGTGTATGACCGACGACGCAGCCCCGGACCTCCGCGCCTCCGACGCCGACCGTGAGCGGGTCGCCGAGATCCTGCGGGACGCCCTCGCCGAGGGCCGCCTGGACATGGCGGAGTTCGAGGAGCGGCTGGACGCCACCTACAAGGCGCGCACCTACGGGGAACTGGCACCGATCACCCGGGACCTGCCCGCCGGGAACGGCGCGGCCGTGCCGTCCGTGCCGTCCGTGTCGCTGCACAAGGAGCCCGCCGGGCAGGGGAGTTGGGCGCAGCGGATCGTCGGCGGCGAGGGGTCCTCGACGTGGGCCGTCGCCGTGATGTCCGGCTTCCAGCGCAAGGGGCGCTGGACCGTGCCGCGCCGGTTCACCTGCTTCGCCTTCTGGGGCGGCGGGGAGATCGACCTGCGCGAGGCGAACTTCGCGGACCGCGAGGTGGAGATCAACTGCATCGCGATCATGGGCGGGGTGGAGATCGTCGTGCCGCCCGGCGTGGAGGTCGTCGTCCAGGGCATCGGGATCATGGGCGGCTTCGACCACCGCGAGGAGGGCGTGCCGGGCGACCCCGGCGCCCCGCGGGTGGTGGTGACCGGCTTCGCCTTCTGGGGCGGGGTCGGCGTCGAGCGGAAGCTGCCCCGGGCGGAGCGGCAGCGGCTCAAGGAGGAGCGCCGCCGGCAGAAGCTGGAGCGCGGGGCCGGGCGACGGGAGCTGGACGGCTCCCGCCACGACCTCCTGGGCGGCGACCCGCACGGCCTGCACGACCCGCACCGCAGGGAGCGGGACTAGCGGCCGTCCGGGCCGCGCCCGCTCACAGCAGGAACGGCAGGTTCACGACCAGGGCGATGTAGGCGAGCGTGCCCACGGTGCCGAGCAGGACGAACAGGCCGTAGTGCACGTGGTGCCAGGGCCTGCGCAGCTTGGGGAAGCGCTGCTTGACCTCCCGCCACTCCAGGAAGCCGCTGTCGTGCAGCGGCACGGGCAGCTGGTGCCACAACTGCGCGAGCCCCCTCGCGTCCCAGGTCCGCGGGTCGATCATGACGGGCCGGGCCTGGTGCGCGGTGATGACGATCCGGGTGCTGTGCGGGCCCTGGATCGGCAGGTCCACCTGGTGCAGCCCGGTGAGGGCGGACACCGGGGCACGCAGCACCCGGCGGTTGAACCGGTTGCGGACGGTGAGGACCCCCTCGTCCAGGACGATGCCGGCGTTGGCCCAGCGCAGTGCGCCCAGCAGGCCGATCCACACGAACGGGAACAGCACCGCCAGCAGCCCGATCACCAGACCGCGGCTTCCCGAGCCCTCCGACGTGCCACGGCCCTGGGCCATCATCAGCCCGACGCGCGCTGCGCCGAGGACGACCACCGGCGAGCTCAACAGCAGGGCGCGCTTGACGTTCCCGTTGTCCGGCCGGACCGAGACCCAGGCCTCGTCCACCTCCTGCGGCAAACCGGTGAGAGGGCCGTCGCCCGCCGGCCGGGCCGTGACCGGGGTGTCGTCCTTGTGCATCGCATCTCCCCCCTCGCTCTCCCGCGTCGCCTGCGCAGGGAGCCGGATCGTAGCCGCCGGTGCCGCGGTCGTGGCAGTGGTTCGCCGCGCCCGCCGGTGTCCGCGCAGGCGGGGGCGGGCCGCACGCGGCACGACAGGTCCCCGGACCGGCCCGGACCGGGGACGTACGACCAGGCCCCACACCGTCAGGAACCCGCCTACAGTGGCGATGTGGAGGAGTGGGAGCCCGAGGTGCCGCCGAGGGCGGCGTTCGCCGCCGCGTTGAGGCGGCTGCGGCGTCAACTTCCCGACTGCTCGGACGAGATGCTCGCCCGGCGGGCGAGCCGGACGGTACTGCCGTCCGGGCGCCGGGTCGAGGTCAACGCCCGCCGGCTGGGCGAGTGGGTGAACGGACGGTCGGTGCCGCGCGACGTCCACGCCGTGCTGGCGGTCGTGCGCGCCGTGGAGTCGGCCGCCGGGCCCGTGTCCGGCCGGCTGTCCCTCGCCGACTGGGAGCGGCTGTGGCGGGCGGCGTACGAGGACCGCGGCGCGGGGGCGTCCGGCCCTTCCCCGGCCGCCGGGCAAGGCCCGCCGGACGTGGTCGTCGGCCGGCCGCCGAGCGACGCGGCCTCGTTGCGGGACAGACCCGCCCTGTCCGGCGAGATCGACACGGCCCTGCGGGACGGGGCGGTACGGGAGGTCGTCCTGACCGGGGCGGGCGGTGTGGGCAAGTCACAGCTCGCCGCGGCGGCGTTCCACCGCTTCCGGCAGCCGGGCGGGGTACGGGTCTGGGTGCCCGCGTCCTCCCGCCAGTCGGTGCTCTCCACGTATGCCCGGGCGTGGCGGGTGGTCTCCGGCGAGGAGGGCGGCGGGCGCGGCTGGGACGACGAGGCGCAGGCCGACCTGTTCCTCGCCTGGCTGCGTACGACGACGCGGCCGTGGCTCGTCGTCCTGGACGACGTGGACGACCCGGCGGACCTCGCGGGGATGCGGCCGGCCGGGGAACACGGCAGGAGCCTGCTGACCACCCGGCGGCGGGACGCGGCGGTGATCCGGCCGTCCTCCCGGCTCGTCCAGGTGGGCACCTTCACGCCCGAGGAGTCGGTCGGCTACCTGCGCGCACGGCTTCCCTCGCACGAGGACGCGGACGGGGAGCTCGGGGCCCTGGCGCACACACTCGGCCACTTCCCGCTCGCGCTCTCCCAGGCCGCCGCCTTCCTCATCGACACCGGCCTTCCCCTGACCTCCTACCGCGCACTGCTGGAGGATCAGCGGGAGTCGCTGTCCGACCTGCTGCCCGCCAGCTCCCCGGCCGACGAGCACGGCGGCACCGTCGCCTCCGCCGTGCAGCTCGCCCTCGCACGGGCCGAGGACCTCGCTCCCGCCGGAAGCGCCAGGGCCGCCCTGCACCTGCTGTCGATGCTCGCCCCGGACGCGGTGCCGGAGGCGGTGCTGCACACACGGGCGGCCCGCCGCTGGCTCACCGACGGCGCGGACGGCCCAGGCGACTCAGATCGCGCTCCCGGCGACCCGGATCGCGCTCCCGGCGACCGGAACCGTGTTCCCGGCGACTCAGATCGCGCTCCCGGCGACCCGGACCGTCTCGCTGACCGTCTCGCTGGCCGGCCAGCCGAGCGGGCGTCGCTGCTGGCGTTGCGGGCCCTGCACCGGCTCAGCCTCGTCACCCACGACTCCTGCCGTACGCCGGCCACCGTCGAGGTGCACGCCCTGGTGCAGCGCGCGGCACGCGAGACCGTTCCCCCGCGGGTCCGGCCCCTCCTGGCCCGGGCCGCCGCCGACGCGCTGGAGGAACTGTGGTCCTCCACGGCGGAGGCGGACTACCGGCCGGAGACCGAGGCGGCCCTGTACCGCAGCGCCGACGTGCTGCGCCGTACGGCGGCCGCCGACCTGTTCGGCGACGGGCGCATGCATCCCGTCCTGCGCCGCCTCGGGCCGTATCTGGCCGGACTCGGCCGGGACGGCGCGGCCCGGGATCTCGGCCGGGAGCTGCTGGCACAGGCCCGGGACCGGCTCGCGGACGGGCACCGCGACATCCTGTACCTGCGGTGCCAGATCGCGCTGGCCACCGGGGAGCTCGGCGAGGCGGCCGCCGCGCACGCGGCGCTGCGGGAGATCAGGGAGGAAGCCGAACGGGCCCTGGGTGCCACCGACCCCGACACCCTGGCCCTGCGCCTGTACGAAGCGCGCTTCCAGATGGAGGCGGGCGCGGCCGCCGCCGCGGCGGACCGCTTCGCCGCACTCGTGGAGCAGGCGGCACGCCGCCTCGGCCCGGACCATCCCCTGGTGCTCGAGGCAGGCGGCTACGGGGCGCTGTGCCACGGTCTGGCCGGGGACGCCGCGCGGGCCCGGGACGCCTGCGCCGCACTCGTCCCGGCGCTGGAGCGGCGCCTCGGCGCCGGGCACCCCCTGACGCTGCGGACCCTCGCCGACCTGGGCCGGTGGGCCGGGGAGGCGGGCGACACCTCGGCCGCCGTCGAGACCCATGTGCGGGCCGTGACAGGGCTGGAGGCCACCTGCGGGCGGCTGCACCGGGACACCCTGATCGTCCGGCACAACCTCGCGTACTGGCGCGGTCTCGCGGGTGATCACGCCCGCGCGGTGGAGGAGTTCGCCACCGCGGCGCAGGACGCCGAGCGCGCGCTCGGCGCCGACCACCCGACCACCCTGACGTACCGCGTCAACCTGGCGTTCTGGCGCGGGCTCGCCGGTGAACCGGCCCCGGCGCTGGCCGACCTGGCCGGCCTCCAGAGTGCCGTCGACCGGGTGCTCGGCGCGGATCACCCGCGCGCCCTGCGGACCCGGCAGCAGCGGGCCGAGCTCATGGAACGCGCCGGGGACCGCGACGCGGCCACGGCCCTGCTCACCGCGCTGCTGGCCGACATGGTCCGGGTGCAGGGCGAGGACCACCCGCGCACCCGCGAGGTCGCGCGGTCCCTGGCCCGCCTCGCGGGACCGGAGTCCTGAGCGGGCTCCTACAGCCGCGCCGGCGCGGCCCCCTTCAGGTCGTCCAGGTCGAAGGCCTGCGCCATCCGCGCGTACCCCTGGTCGCTGGGGTGGAGATGGTCACCCGAGTCGTAGTCGGCCCGCAGCCGGCGCGGGTCGTACGGGTCGCGCAGCGCCCTGTCGAAGTCGACCACCGCGTCGTACACCCGTCCGGCGCGGATCTCGGCGTTGACGGCCTGCCGGACGGACTCGCGGGCGTCGGTGTAGCCGCGGTGGCCGCCGAACGGCATCAGCGTCGCGCCGACGACCTTCAGGCCGCGCGCGTGCGCCCGGTCGACCAGGGTGCGCAGCCCGCCGACGATCCGGTCCGGGTCGGCGAGCCTCGGGTCGCGCAGGATGTCGTTGACGCCGAGGTCGATGACGACGACCTTGACGTTGGTCCGGCCGAGCACGTCCCGCTCGAAGCGGTTCAGCCCGCTGGGGTTGTCGGCGGGGCGGCCCAGGCCGTCGGTGAGCACGCGGTTGCCGCTGATGCCCTGGTTGACGACGCTGTAGCGGGGCACGTCCCGGCCCGACTCGACCGCCGCGCGCAGCCGGTCCGACAGGACGTCGGGCCAGCGGCGGTTGGCGCCCACGGTGGAGGTGATGCCGTCGGTGAGCGAGTCGCCGAGGGCGACGACCGTCCCGGCGGAGTCGTTGCTCAGCACGTCCAGCGCCGTCACGTACCGCCAGTACCGCGTCTGTTCGGTGTACGCCGCGGCGGCCACGTCCTCGGTGCGGTCGCCCTGGGCGATGAAGGAGACCTGGCGGGCGTGCGGGTGGTAGGTGACCGGGCCGGAGGGGGTGGGGGAGTAGGTGGTGACCAGGACGTCGCCGTCGTGCGGCACGGTGACGCGGACGGCGTCGCTGGCCACCTGCCCGCCGGCCGGGATGACGACCGTGGGGTTGCCGTTGAAGGTGAGCCGCCGCATGGTCGGCGCGAGCGCGGCGGCGGTGCCGTCCCCGGCGGCGACGGCGATCGAGGCGTGCGTGATCGTCAGCGGTGACTGGCCGTAGAGATTGGACAGCGTGACGCGGGCACTCGTACCACCGGCGCTGGTGTGGACGACGTTGCGCACCGAGCGGCCCGCCATGCCGGTGTTCTCGGTCCCCGGCTCCGCCGCGGCGGGGGAGGTGGACCAGGCGCCGACCCACGTGCCGGTGGAGGCGGGTGCGGCGGAGTTGTGGGGACGACGCCCGTCGGCGAGTGCGTCGCGGTTGTGCGTACCGGCGTCGGCCGCCACTCCGAAGTAGATGGCGGCGGAAAGAGCCACGATCACGGCGATGATCGCGGTGAGCAGGGCACGGTGTTTTGCGGGGGGCAACCCCACACCCCCCTCACGACCCTGGGTCATGCTGTGCAGTTCTCCTAGAACGATGGGAGCTCAGGGCTCCGATCTGATGAGCCCATGATGCGTCATGGGCATGAGGGGAACCCGGCAGGACCCCGCCACATTCCCCCTCCCGACAGACGCCGGGAACTCCTGATCCGTTCCGGGAGTAGGTCAGGAAGGGACAATTGTGTGCGGGATCACCGAACGGGTGGAGCGGATGGAACGGATCAGAGCGGCAGACAAGGCCACCGGCGGACCCGGGGAGCAGCATGCCCGGTCCGGCGCCACCCCCAACCGCGCGATGACCGTCTTCAGTCCGGCGGACGAGGAGAAGCGGCGCGGCGTACGCCGGATGAAACTCACCGCCACCGGCCTGTTGCTGCTGGTGGCCCTGATCTACGTCCTCGCCACATGGGCGCACCACGCGGGTGCCGGCGCCTGGGCGGGCTACGTCGCCGCGGCCGCCGAGGCCGGCATGGTCGGCGCGCTCGCCGACTGGTTCGCCGTCACCGCCCTGTTCCGCCACCCCCTCGGCATCCCCATCCCGCACACCGCGATCATCCCCACCAAGAAGGACCAGCTCGGCATCTCCCTCGGCGAGTTCGTCGGCGAGAACTTCCTCTCCGAGGACGTCGTACGGCAGCGGCTGCGCACCGTCGGCATAGGCAGCCGGCTCGGTGCCTGGCTGGCGGTGCCCGAGCACGCCGACCGGGTGACGGCCGAACTGTCCACGGCCCTGCGCGGCGCCCTGACGGTGCTGCGCGACTCCGACGTCCAGGCGGTGGTCGGCGAGGCCATCACACGGCGCGCCAACGCCCAGGAGATCGGGCCCGGCCTCGGCAAGATGCTGGAGAAGGTCGTCGCCGACGGCGGCCACAAACGGTTCGTCGACCTGATCGTCTCCCGCGCGCACGACTGGCTGGTCCTGCACCGCGAGGAGGTCATGGACGCCGTGGAGGGCGGCGCCCCCGGCTGGACCCCGCGCTTCGTCGACCGCAAGGTGGGCGAGCGGGTCTACAAGGAACTGCTGCGCTTCACCACCGAGATGCGCGACATGCCCGCCCACCCCGCGCGCGGCGCCCTGGACCGCTTCCTCACCGACTTCGCCTCCGACCTGCAGTCCGACTCCGACACCCGCGCCCGCGTCGAGCGGCTCAAGGGCGAGGTGCTGGGCCGCGGCGAGGTCCAGGACCTGATCGCCTCCGCCTGGTCGGCCGTACGCGGCATGATCGTCGCGGCGGCGGAGGACGAACGCAGCGAGCTGCGGCTGCGCGTCCGCGCCTCCCTGCTCTCCCTGGGCGCCCGCATGGCCACCGACCCCAGGCTCCAGGGCAAGGTCGACGGCTGGGTGGAGGGCGCGGCGGTGTACGTCGTCACCACCTACCGCAAGGAGATCACCTCCCTGATCACCGACACGGTGGCCGGCTGGGACGCCGAGCACACCACGCGGAAGATCGAGGCCCACATCGGCCGCGACCTGCAGTTCATCCGCATCAACGGCACGGTGGTGGGGTCACTGGCGGGATTGCTGATCTACACCGTGTCGCGGGTCCTCGGGGCGTAGGGCCGCCCCTGTGCCGGTTCGGCTGCGACCGGGCCTGCATCGATCAGCCCGTTCCGGCGCTTGAGGACGAGGCCGTTCAGGCCGAAACGGGGGGCGGGGGGGGCGGCGGCCCCCGGGCTCGGGCAGCAACGCCGGGACCCGGGCAGCAACCCGGGGCGAGCGACCGGGCGCAGGGCGTAAAGCCGGAGGCCCAGGGCACTCGACGGTGGTTCCGCTCAGCGTGGAGCGAGGAGGAGGGAGCCCATGGCCAGCGCCGCACCGGCCGAGACCGGCCGTACCGTCACCACCGACATACCCGCCCGTCTCGACCGTCTGCCATGGTCACGCTGGCACTGGACGATCGTCTTCGGGCTCGGCACGGTCTGGATCCTCGACGGCCTCGAAGTCACCGTCGTCGGCAACATCGCCGGCCGCCTGTCCGAGCCCGGCAGCGGCCTGCCCATCACCTCCGGGCAGGTCACCGGCCTCGCCGCCGCCCTGTACGTCGCCGGGGCCTGCGCGGGCGCCCTGTTCTGGGGCCGCCTGACCGACAAGTGGGGGCGCAAAAAGCTCTTCATGATCACCCTGGCCGTCTACCTGGGCGCCACGGCCCTGACCGCCGTCTCCTTCGACAGCTGGTGGTTCTTCCTCTTCCGGTTCCTCACCGGCTTCGGCATCGGCGGCGAGTACGCGGCCATCAACTCCGCGATCGACGAACTGATCCCCGCGGAGTACCGCGGCCGTGTCGACCTGATGATCAACGGCAGCTTCTGGCTGGGCGCGGTCGGCGGCTCGCTGCTGTCCATCGTCGCGCTGAACACCGAGATCCTGCCCAAGGACGTCGGCTGGCGCCTGACGTTCGCGCTCGGCGCGGTCCTCGCCCTGGTGATCCTGCTGGTCCGCCGGCACGTCCCCGAGAGCCCGCGCTGGCTGCTCATCCACGGCCGTGACGAGGAGGCCGAACGCATCGTGTCCTCCATCGAACGCACGGTGGAGGCGCAGAAGGGGCAGCCGCTGGCCCGCCCCGAGGGCGAGATCACCATCCACCAGCGCCGCAGCGTCACCTTCCTGGACATCGCCCGCACGGTGTTCGGCACGTACCGCAAGCGTGCCACCCTGGGCTTCGCCCTCTTCATCGGCCAGGCGTTCCTGTACAACGCCATCACCTTCGGCTTCGGCGCGATCCTGGCGACCTTCTTCGACGTGCCGACCGGCAACACCGGCTACTACTTCGCCGTCATCGCGCTCGGCAACTTCTTCGGCCCGCTGCTGCTCGGCAAGCTCTTCGACACGGTCGGCCGCCGCATCATGATCTCCGGCACCTATCTGCTGTCCGGCCTGCTGCTCTTCGGCACCGCGTGGCTGTTCGACCGCGGCTCGCTGACCGCGGGCACCCTGACGGCCTGCTGGTGCGCGGTGCTGTTCTTCGCCTCGGCCGGCGCGTCCAGCGCCTACCTGACGGTCTCCGAGGTCTTCCCGATGGAGACCCGCGCGATGTCCATCGCCTTCTTCTACGCCCTCGGCACCGCCGCCGGCGGCATCAGCGGCCCCCTGCTGTTCGCCGACCTCACCGGCACGGGCAAGGTCGGCGACACGGTCCTCGCCTTCCAGATCGGCGCGGGCCTGATGTGCGCGGCGGGCCTGGTGGCGGCGCTGCTGGCGGTCCGCGCCGAGCGCCGTTCCCTGGAGGACATCGCCCGCCCGCTGACCGCGGCGGCGTCGGCGGCCAAGGACCGCGCGGCGACGTCCCAGAGCGGCACGTCACGGGGTTCCCGCCCGGCCACGGCGTAACGGCGAACGCAAGTGGTGGGGGGGGCGGGGCGGGGGGGGGCGCCACTACGAATTGGTAAAAAAGACAGGGCC